>NZ_JBNCMT010000051.1:0-27070 GCF_049846925.1 Brevibacillus nigriterrae | reverse complement strand
CCTCGCTCGACTTGCATGTATTAGGCACGCCGCCAGCGTTCGTCCTGAGCCAGGATCAAACTCTCCAATAAAGTTGAGCTGATTCTAAACTGCAAAACAATTCACTTGGCTAGTGTTTTGATTCACTATAAAACGCTTTATTGTTCAGTTTTCAAAGAGCATTTTTCACTCAGCACGTTTCAGTGCCGACCCTTATAATTCTATCACATTGCCCACCCAAAAATCAAGAGTATTTTTTTAACAAAATATCTTTCAGTTTGTAGCAGTCAATAAAACATGCCGTCCCGAAGACGACAAAAGTAATCATAACAAAACGACAAAAGGAATACAACAGGTTTTTTCTGTAAAATCATTGAGTGGTAAACTACTCAATCCCTTTGGAAAATGGGGCATTTAAATAAACAAACAAAAGAGAGCAGACTTTCGCCTGCTCTCTTTTATACAAACGGAACTCAATAATCCTCTTGGCACACGTATGAGCCAATGAGATTACATCATTCCCATGCCGCCCATTCCGCCCATGTCAGGCATTCCAGCAGCTTTGTTTTCTTCCGGTTTATCTGCTACAACTGCTTCAGTTGTGAGGAACATAGCAGCTACAGAAGCAGCGTTGGACAATGCGGAACGAGTAACTTTCGCCGCATCTACGATACCCACTTCAAGCATGTTAACCCACTCTTCAGTAGCAGCGTTGAAACCAATACCAGGAGCTTCTTTTTTCAAGCGCTCAACGATAACAGATCCTTCAAGTCCTGCGTTAGCAGCGATTTGACGAACTGGCTCTTCAAGGGAACGAAGAACGATTTGTACACCTACCGCTTCATCACCTTCAGCTTTAACTGCTTCAACCGCTTTGATAGCGTTGATAAGAGTTGTACCACCACCTGCAACGATACCTTCTTCAACTGCTGCACGAGTAGAGTTGAGGGCGTCTTCGATGCGAAGCTTTCTTTCTTTCAATTCTGTTTCAGTAGCTGCACCAACTTTGATTACCGCTACGCCACCAGCAAGTTTTGCAAGACGCTCTTGCAATTTCTCACGGTCGAAATCAGAAGTAGTATCTTCGATTTGTTGACGGATTTGGGAAACACGAGCTTCGATTTCTGCTTTGTCGCCAGCGCCTTCAACAATTGTAGTATTTTCTTTGGTTACAACAACTTTACTTGCACGGCCAAGTTGAGTGATTTTTGTAGATTTCAAATCAAGACCCAACTCTTCAGTGATAACTTCTCCACCTGTAAGAGCTGCAATGTCTTGAAGCATTGCTTTGCGGCGATCGCCGAAACCAGGAGCTTTAACAGCAACTGCAGTGAACGTACCACGAAGTTTGTTCACTACTAATGTAGCGAGTGCTTCGCCCTCAACATCTTCAGCAATGATCAAGAGTGGTTTGCCACTTTGAACAACTTGCTCAAGTACAGGAAGAACTTCCTGGATGTTGGAGATTTTCTTGTCAGTGATCAAGATGAATGGGCTGCTAAGAACAGCTTCCATCTTGTCAGTATCAGTGATCATGTATGGAGAAGCATATCCACGGTCGAATTGCATTCCTTCTACTACTTCAAGCTCAGTAGCAAAACCTTTGGATTCCTCAACAGTGATAACACCGTCTTTGCCTACTTTTTCCATAGCTTCAGCAATGAGGTTACCTACTTCTTGATCGTCAGCAGAAATAGCAGCTACTTGAGCGATAGAAGCTTTGTTTTCAACTGGTTTTGCGATGGATTTGATTTCTTCAACAGCAGCGCGAACTGCTTTTTCCATACCGCGACGGATAACCATTGGGTTTGCACCCGCAGTTACGTTTTTCAGACCTTCACGAATCATCGCATAAGCAAGAACAGTTGCAGTTGTAGTACCGTCACCAGCTACATCGTTAGTTTTGGTAGCAACTTCTTTAACCAGTTGAGCGCCCATGTTTTCATAAGCGTCTTCCAATTCGATTTCTTTAGCAATAGTCACACCGTCGTTAGTGATCAACGGAGAACCGAATTTCTTTTCCAATACAACGTTACGACCTTTTGGTCCAAGCGTTACTTTAACAGCGTTTGCCAATGCTTCTACACCGCGAAGCATGGAGCGGCGAGCATCTTCAGAAAACTTGATTTGTTTTGCCATGAAAAACTCAACCTCCTAAGGTATGTGTTTGATTTCGATCAAGTATGTTAGATGGATTAGCCAAGAATCGCTAAGATATCAGATTCACGAAGAACAAGATATTCTTTGTTGTCTACTTTTAATTCGGTACCTGCGTATTTGGAGAAAATTACTTTGTCTCCTTCTTTCACTTCCAAAGCGACACGCTCGCCGTTGTCAATAACACGACCGGAACCGACAGCAATTACGCGGCCTTCTTGTGGTTTCTCCTTAGCAGTGTCAGGCAGTACGATACCGCTAGCAGTTGTTTCTTCTTTAGAGATTGGTTCAATTACCACACGGTCACCTAATGGCTTCAACACAAAAAACACCCTCCTCAAGAATGGAAAAGTAATAAGTTTATTGTTGTTAGCACTCACGTCAAAGGAGTGCTAACACCCAATTCCTATAATAATGAATCACTGTATGGTTTGCAAGTATTTTAAACCACTTTTTTGCAATTTTACCTGAACCATCATTTCTCCCTACTCTACTATGGACGGAAGCTTCACCACTTATACTGCTTCCTTTAAGAAAAGCTTCCATTGAAGCCCCTTCAAAGATGTTGTCGAATCCTTCTTTTAAGGTAGCTTTTCCGATGAATCGTAGAAGAATCGCTTTGAATTATATACTTTCCGATTCATTCAAAAAACTCCTATTGCTTCGTATTTTCATAGTAAAATCGTCTCTATTAATTTTTGGTTCTATTAATTGCTCTATGAGTCATATAAATTTCAACATAGGTTCTGAGTGGTACAGACCATCACCAAATACAAAGGAGAGATATGAGTGATACGTCGATCATTATTCCCTGTTGCTGTCGGTCTCTCGATCCTGCTTCTCACGTTATTGTTTACAAAGGTTCTTTCCGATTCTACTGTTAAAGCTATTCCACATGTTACAAACATTTACTTCGATGGCAAAGAAGTTACCTCCAAAGAACAAAAAGGCTATTATTTCAACGGGACGAGCTATCTGCCATCGACTTTGGAATACGAAGGCACGCTTTATGTTCCAATCAGTCTGGTAGGAACGACATTAAACAAGCCGATTCGTTGGAATCAATCACAGCAAACGGTCTGGTTGGGAACAACTCCTCAGCCTAGCAAAAATCAACCAACTACACAGCCAACAATCGCTTCCTCATCTCCAACCATGTCACCAGCACAACCAACACAAGCTGCACCTACAGCAAAAGAAATTGATGAGACCCCCTCCTTATTCGGGCTCTCTCTTGGGGATTCGCTAGAAAAAGTAATTGCAACCGTAGGACAACCCACTCGAAAAGAACCAAGTGCACAGGGCTATGAATGGTTCATTTACAACCAGAACTGGAACACCTATTTGCAGGTAGGCATCCTGAACGGCAAAGTTGTTGATCTATACTCCAATGCTCCCAAAGCTGCCTTTGCACGAGTGAGCATCGGGACAAGCTACCAGTCTCTCACCCGCAAGCACAATCCCAAGCAACTGGTCACCTTCTCCTATCAAGGTGCGCAGATCGAAATATCCAACCAATTGAAACAGAGAGCACTTGTTATGGTTGATGAGACACCTGTCATTTATTATCTTGATCAGCATAATCAGCAAAAAGTTACTGCCATCCGTTTGCTTGATCGACTCACATTAATTCAGGGTGGTTTTTATGAAACCAAATGGACATACCAAGGCAAGGCTCCCCAGTTCGATCCCCCTGCTCTTAGCATCAAGCAGCAGGAGTTAGTGAATATCGCCAATGAACGTCAAATTCTAGACATTACAAACGTCATGCGCTTCCGCTACAAATTACCCTTGCTCAAATGGAATGAAACTGCCGCCAAAGTTGCCCGGTCACACAGCGATGATATGGAGAACAATCAATTCTTCGACCACATCTCTGCGACAACTGGCCTAAATCCTTTCCAGCGACTGCAACAAGCAGGAGTGCAATACCAACTGGCCGGAGAAAATATTGCAGCCGGATATCCCGATGCGATCGAAGCAGTGGAAAACTGGATGAACAGTTTGGGCCACCGCAAAAATATACTAGAGAAGGGCTTTACCGAGCTCGGCTCAGGGGCAGTCTCCAACTATTACACGCAAAACTTTGTAACACCAAAAAAACAATGAACCAAACAGCAGCAACATAACCACCAAAAAAGCCCACTCTATTGAAGAGATGGGCTTTGAATTTGCCATTCCTTGTTGATAAGTTCTTTGAGCGGAGCCGTATCCATTGTAAACTCAAGCAAAAGCGTGTCATCTTCTTTTGTATGTAAAATTAACCACGGCCTTCTTTTGTTCTGTTTCGGCATCACGACAAACAATTCTCTTATGGTTGTATCGATTTGCAACTTCTGTTGTTTGAAGCTTTGTTCAGGGTTCAAGGGAATTTTCACGATTAGAGACTTTTCTAATGGAGGTGATAAGTCAGCAACACTCCCTGTTACACTTTCCATCAATGCTCCAGCCATTTTCTGAAAAGCCTCCGAGTTGTCTATCGTTGAAACAATGCGCTCTTTATCAGTATCAAAAATCTCTATGGAATCAGCCACGGTCGGGTTCGCATTAAACAGTACGAGACTTAGTAACAAGATTTGCCACATCGTTCATCCCACCTAAAGACGAATTTTCCATAGTATGCCGATAATCATGCTTGCTCATTCGATCAATAGAGGAATACGGCTCAAAGACAACAAAACCCCCGCCGATATCGGAAAGGGGTCAATTGCTGTTAGTCATCACTACTCAAGATTCCAAGCAGTCGAAGAAGCGACAAGAAGAGATTGATAAAATCGAGATACAGTGAGATAACCGCAAGCGGAATATCTTCATCGGCAACGCCGTACTTGTAATTCGAAATATCGTACAGGATGTAACCGCTAAAAATCAGAATACCGGCGGATGCCATCAACAGTTGCATGGATGAGCCTAGCGGAACAAACAGGTTAAGCACCTGCAAAAGAATCAACCCGATTAATCCAGCAAACAATATGCCACCCAAAAAACTAAAATCACGCTTGCTAACATACGCATAGCTTGCCAACCCCACAAAGATCAAAGCAGTTAGCAAGAAAGCGGCGTTAACGATAAGGGCTCCTGAAGTTGCAGCATAATGCTGGAGTGTCGGTCCAAGGGTAATTCCACTTATAAAAACAAACGAGAACGTAAACCCGTAACCTACCCGAACGCCACGACGACGAAGGATAAATGCACCAACCAACAGCAACAACTCAACAACAATCAGCGGGATGATCAGGGCAGGCGGAACAAATTCTGTACCTACTGCACTACCAATTGCCGATACGAGAAGTGAAATAGCAAACATGCGAAGCAATTTTGGAAAATTCGTTTCCTGTTCATAGGAATGAACGTCTGTTTGATAGTTCAATATGTCCCCTCCTTTTCTAAAAATTACCTACTACTTACTATACTATAATTGCGAGAATTTTACTCCTGGGTGTATACCTTTTCCCACTCTTCATCTTCTTTGATTTGTTTGCGATAGACGATTCGTGACAGCCATACGCTAATTTCATATAAAACAAGCAGCGGAATGGTTACCAGTACGTCACTAATGAAATCAGGCGGAGTCAACATAATCGCAATTACAGCCAGTCCGAAGTAAGCAAATCTGCGAGCTTTAGCCAGTCGAACCGGGTTTAAAATTCGCAGCCGAGTAAGGAACATGACCACAATCGGAAGTTCAAATAAAAAACCAAACGGAATCACCATGTTAAACATAAAGCTGAAGTATTGGGCGATTCCATACATGAGATTCGTCCCAATGTAGCTATTCATCTGGGCCATGAACCCCATGACCATCGGAAATACAATATAGTACCCGAACGATAATCCCAAAATAAAGAGAAAAAACGCAACGGGAATAAAGCTAAGTGTAGCTCGTCGCTCATTGGGACGAAGCCCTGGACTGACAAATCGCCATACGTGAAAGAGTGCAACAGGCAGTGTCACGATCATACCGATCACAAAAGCGAACTGCATGTATACTCCCAGAACATCTGACGGAGCAAGTGATGTTAAAGGAACCCCTTCCGCAATCGGCTGCTCTTTGAGATGTCCTATGACTGGCCCTGCGAAGTAAAGTCCTACACCAAGCGACAACACAAAAATAGCGAACACCCATATCAAGCGCGACCTCAGCTCAGTTAGGTGATCGAATAACGTCATTTCTGTCTCATTTTTCATCGGAACACCTGCACTTTACGAAGAAACCCTGGCAAATAGCCAGGACGATTTGACTTAGGAATGTTGTGTCTCTTTTTGGATCTTTTCACGAACTTCTGCTTCCAAACGCTCACGCTCAATACGTTCACGAATTTCTTTTTCCATTTGCTCGCGATTAACTGTTTCTTGAACGGTTGTCGCAGCCGTTGTTGTGTTGGAAGTAGAAGCTTGTACAGGTGCAGAAGCAGTTTGAATCTGTTTTGCACTTTCTTTGGAATCTTCTTCATCATCATCCTTCGTCAAGCTGCGAGTTGCATTTTTGAACTCTTTCAAGGTGTGGCCAACCGCACGGCCAAGCTCAGGCAATTTTTTCGGTCCAAACAACACCAAAGCAAGTAGAACAATAAGAATTAATCCAGGTACGCCAATTGTACTCACATTATTCACTCCAAACTGTTTTTATCAAAACATGCTGTCAAATCTAACAATGATTTAATCCGCCATATCCCAGTCGAGTCATATCCGCTGAAGAAATTTTCTCACCGACCAGCAATCTTGGTAAAAAAACATCAAAAGACGTGTATGGCTCATGCATCACTGCACCGGGCAATCCAACTAGAGGAACTTCACCGGCGTAAGCGATCATCATCATGGACCCAGGAAGCATCGGTACACCGTAACGAATCACTTCAGTAGCCACCTCGGAAATCGCTCCTGGTGTGCGGTCGTCCGGATCAACAGACATCCCGCCAGTTACCAGTACCAAATCGACTCCTTCATCCAAAAATCGTTGGATCTCCTGCTTGATTACTTCTTTATCGTCTGGAGTAAACCGTTGATTTACTACCACCGATCCCAAACCTTCTACTTTTGAGCGAATGACAGGTCCGAACTTGTCGTCAATTCGTCCTTTAAACACTTCGCTTCCTGTTGTCACCACTCCGACTTTTCGCATTGGCAAAGGCACAACATCGACAATCGGACCCTCGAATTGGGAACAAAGCTTTTCCAAACGAGCGATTGCTTGTTCGTCAATAATTAAAGGAGTAATCCTTGCAACAGCAATTGATTTGTTTTCGTCAACAACCTGATTGCCAAGTATTGTTGCGACCGAGATCGAGAGCATCTCATTACAGGCATGGATCGCTTGTTCATTTATTTTTACCAGGCCTTTGTGTTTCGTTTTCAGGCTGACTTTTCCCTCGTATGGTTCACTTAAAGCTAGTCCGCTTCCGGCAATTGCTTTGGCAATTCTCTCTGCCGCTTCATTTTCGTGCAAATAACCCTCAGGCATGTCTAAAATGTAAATATGTTCTTTTCCAATAGAGAGTAGTTGCTCGATGTCATCCTCGGTAATAATATGCCCCTTTTTAAACAATCTGCCTTTAAAGGTGCCAGGCAGAATTTGCGTCATATCATGGGGCAAGGCCATTCCAATTGCTTCTTGAACCGGTATTTCTGTAAACTGGGGCTTTACCATCCATAACCTCCCCAGTCTTCACTAGCCTTCTCTGTTCCCTGAAGAATGTGCAAAGCATCCGATAGCATGTCTCCGATGGCATTAAAGCATATTTCTACGCCTTTTGGGTTGCCAGGTAAATTAATAATCAAGCTATTTCCTCTGGTGCCCGCCACTGCTCTCGTCAACATTGCTCGTCGAGATTGAGATAAACCTGCTCGTCTCATTTCTTCAGCGAGGCCTGGCACACGTCGGTCAATCACCCAGGAAGTCACTTCAGGTGTAACATCCCGTGGACTTAAGCCTGTACCGCCTGCAACAATTAACAAGTCGCATTTCAGTCTATCAACAAGTTCAATCATATTTTCCTTTAATTCTTCCATATCATCGGCAACAACCCGATAAACGGCAACTTCACATTTCATCCAATCACGTGTCAACTGTCTTAATAAATTAATTCGATCGTCAGGACGTTCTCCACGTGAGATCGAGTCACTCGCTGTAATTACTCCAATTTTCCAATCTCCCATAGCCATACCTCCACTTCCATACATTATACTACAAGCAAACCAGTAATCTGCTCAAATCTATGACAGAATCGTAAATTTGTTGAATTTTATTCGAGAAAAGGGATTGACTCATTTTCAGTAACCACATAATCTACCATAAAATCATGTGGTTCTTTGGGAACGTCAGCTATTAGTTGCAAGGAAAAACAGAATCCAATCACAAGCGGTTTATGGTCAAGAGAGGCAAGAAAACGATCATAGTAACCACCTCCGTAACCCAACCGCCCTCCATGTCGGTCAAAAGCAACCCCAGGAATGATGATTGCATCCAACTGATTACGGTCAGCTTGAACAGAGATGGCAGGGTCTGGCTCCATGATGCCATATGGTCCCTTACGCAGATTGGATTCCTCCGTATATACATAGGGTATGATTTGCCTTTTCTCTTGATTCGTCAGGGGTAACCATATTTCTTGCTTGCGACTCAAGGCGGCTTCCCGGTACGGTGCAGTGCTGATTTCATCACCAAACGACTGAAACAATAAAATTGTTCTAGCCCTTGCCAAAACATCCAGTTGAAGCAAGTTATTCGTCGCCATAAGCGACAATTCTGTACGGAGGGCTGGTGGCAATTCTGCACGCTTGTGCAAGATCTGCTGCCGAAGCTCTTTTTTCTCTGCTTTAATTGACAACCTACTCTCCCCTTGTACCTGCTTATTTACTTAGGCTACACTTAGTCTATGAAATCCATGAGGTGAAATCATGATACTGTTACAAGCTGAAAGCATTACAAAGACATATGGTATTGAAACCATTTTACAGGATATTTCATTACAAGTACAAACGGGAGAGCGCATCGGACTCGTTGGCGTAAATGGCGCCGGGAAGTCTACCTTGATGAAAATTTTGGCTGGTGAATTGAGCCATGACCAGGGAATCATCCGCAAGCCAAAAGACATTACCCTTGGCTATCTGTCACAAAACGGCGGTCTTGAATCAGAGCGCTCCATTTGGGATGAGCTAAACACCGTTTTCGACCATCTCCGAGAAGAAGAACGTGTCTTGCGTCGTCTGGAAGAGCAAATGGGGGATCCGTCTGTACTTTCCAACGAAAAGAAATATCAGCAAATCCTGGAGGCATACTCCCTTCGTTCGGAACAATTCAAAGAACGAGGCGGATATAGCTATGAAGGCAGCATTCGCGGCGTCTTGCACGGACTCCGTTTTGCCGAGATGGACATCCAGACACCGATCAAGACCTTAAGCGGCGGACAGAAAACCAGACTGGCACTCGCCAAGCTGCTGCTTCAGGCTCCTGATCTGTTGTTGCTGGATGAACCGACGAACTATCTTGATATTGAAACACTGACATGGTTGGAAACCTATCTCTTGAATTACAAAGGTGCCATTCTCGTCGTTTCCCACGATCGCTACTTCCTCGACAAACTGGTGACGATCGTATATGAGATTGAGCGCTCCAAAGCGACGAGATATATCGGAAACTACAGCAAGTTCCTTGATCAAAAAGCATCACGGATCGAATTGGAAATGAAAATGTTCGAGAAGCAGCAGGACGAAATTGCCAAGCTGGAAGATTTCATTCAAAAAAATATCGCCCGTGCGTCTACGACCAAGCGAGCACAGAGCCGTCGCAAAACACTGGAAAAAATCGATCGGATGGACAAACCTATCGCTGGAACGAAATCTGCCCACTTCTCGTTTGAGATCAACAAAATGAGTGGAAATGAAGTCCTCAAAGCCCGAAATCTAAGTGTTGGCTACCCAGATGCGATTCTATCCCGTGGGCTTACCTTTGATATTGAACGGGAAGAACGTGTCGCTTTGGTAGGACCAAACGGGATCGGGAAATCAACGCTGCTCAAGACGATTGTCGGCAATCTGGATGCGATACATGGAACAACCCAACTGGGAAGCAACGTTACGATTGGATACTATGATCAGGAACAGCGCCACTTGAACGAAGCCAAGACGATCCTTGCTGAACTGTGGGACGATTATCCGCACATGCCTGAAAAGGACATCCGAACGATCCTTGGCAACTTTCTGTTCAGCGGAGATGATGTGCAGAAGAAAATCGGCGATCTGTCAGGCGGCGAGCGTGCCCGTGTGTCTCTTTCCAAGCTGATGCTGAAGGAAGCCAACTTCCTGATTTTCGATGAGCCAACCAACCATTTGGACATTATCAGCAAAGAAGTGTTGGAAAATGCGCTATTTGATTACCCGGGTACCATTCTGTTCGTATCGCATGACCGCTACTTCCTCAATAAGATTGCTACTCGTGTGCTAGAGCTGTCTGAAACTGGTGTGACCAATTATCTTGGCAACTACGATTACTTTGTAGAGAAAAAGCAAGAGCTTGCCGAACTGTCAGTTGAACAGCAAGCTCAGTCTCAAAATCAGAAAGGCAAAAATCAGGCAACCACTGCGAAAGCACCTGATAAATCAAATTACGAGCTGGATAAAGAGGCAAAGCGCAAGGAACGGCAGAAGCAGCGGCGCATCGAAGAGATTGAGGCGACAATCTCGCAATTGGAAGCATCGATCGCCACTTGGGAAGAAGAACTATGCCTTCCAGAAATTTATACCGATCACCAGCAAGTTAAAGACCGCAACGACTGTATCAGCCAGGCGAGAACTGACCTTGAGCGACTGTTTGAAGAGTGGGGAGAGCTAACAGAGGATTAACTGACAACTTGGTGAAACGCTTTTTTGGGGGAGCTAATGCTTATGAAGCAAGCTCTCCCTCTTTTTCATCCGTTAATGCCGCATACAAAACAGGTATGACAAAAAAGATGATCGATGTAGCCGCAGAAACGATCCCCGAGTCATTTAACACGAGTGTTGCCAGAGAACCTGCAACAATCCCTGTGAATCCCCGTGCGAGCAAGGGATATTGTTGAGAAAGCCGCCGCAGGAATTGTGTTGGTCGCAATGACAACAGACTGATAATGAAAAGAGACACGATAAACACCTTACTCCAGGCAGAAATACGAATCAATCGCCAATTCATTGCAAGCTTCCGCTCGACCATCAGGCGTACTTCTTGCCAATTCCCGCTAACGATTTCCTGTGCAATCCTGCCTACGTGGGTAACAGGCTGCTCGGTAAAAATATGTAGCCCTATCAGCATAAGAACACCTGCGCAAATGCACCCTCCCACAACGATGAGGCCTCTTTTGCCTAGCCTCCACTCCTGCAGTCGGAACAAGGCAATTGCGAATCCGATTGTCCCCGCAAGGAAGCCTCCTGCGTTTGTTCCCAAAGCAGGATATGCCATGTAGAACAAAACTACGGCAAATATGCCAGCGGCAAGAGCAAAACAAATCGCTTGCCTGCTTCCTCTCCATCCCTCATAAAGGGACGATACCAACAAAACAGTTGCTCCGATTAGCACTCCTTCGTATTCATTTCCCAATCCATAAAACCTTGCTCCAATGACCGGATCATACCCCATGTAAGAGCGACTCATCGCCTTGGCACCAGTAAAGCCATCAATCAGGATACATATTGCAGTGAAACTGGCCACGCAAAACAATAGTTTCGGAAAAGGAAACCGTTCAACGATTAACGCACTTCCGAATGCCAACAGAACGATTACCCCTAACACAACCACTGGCGGTACGGACCATAACAAGATCGGTTCAATTAAAAATAATGCGGGGAAAAATAACATGGACAATAACCACAATCGGATTGCCCTTCGATAATCGACAGTTGCTCGAGAACGATCTTTTCGTTGCCATATCCACAGTAGTGATGCCAGGATTAACGTAACAATTTGCAGCATCACGTAAATGTACATGATAGATGAACGATTTTGATAGATATGATCGATCCTTGCTACCTCTTGCAGGAAATGATCATACGTTTGCAGCCCTCCCGCAACGCTTGTCGTTATGGGATGCCCAATCATTTCGGCTGGTGCTGGAACGCCTAATCGTTGCAAGATCGTTGGTGCAATATCGATTCCGTTGATAATTCCCGATTGTCTTGTTGTCAATGAGTGGAGGACTCCGCTTTGTTCTTCGTTGTCCCATATCAAAATTGGCGTCAATAGCGATTTTTGTTTCTGGGCCGCTCCATTCCCATTGACTGAGAGGACCATTACCGTTTGATTCGCATGACGCTCGTTTAGAACCGTTCCCACAAAGCGATCAATCTCCCCCAGTATTTGTCCATACCTGATGGTAAAGGAACTCGGCGACATATGATTTTGCAATGAATAGAGCCTCGATAAATCAGCCAACTCTACAACATGCATGCCCGGTTGTTGCTGAGACAAGAGCTGCTTTACCAGATAGGGGTAGTTTGTTTGCATTCCGTAGGGGTATATAGGATTCCTCTGATTGGTGTTGCCGGATATATCACCCTGCGGTATTCTCCCATTCTGGTCCATCGCAAACAGGGCAGCAGGTCGTTGTCTTTTGCCGGGTAAGTCGGCATTTCCATACAGTGACACGGCCATGCCATGTTCTCTCAGGGTTGAACCTAACAAGCCGATATTCGCTATGAAGGGCTTTTCCTGATTCTCGTACTGCAATCGATAGATGCCGGGAAACAGGATGGCAGAATGCTGTTGCTCTGTATCAGTTGAATCAGTGGACACATCCATCTGCTTCATCCACTCTGCTGCTGACAGTCCCTGATCCATTTGTTCTTCCGGATGATAGGCTGTTCCACTGCTTTCCGAGTAAACTGCTTGCCCACCACTCCCTGTCATCACATAGGCATTCGAATCAGTGCGAGCACCAGCAGGTCGAACCGTTACTGCGCCGTACTTTCCTTTGGACAGCCATTTATCCACATGTGGGTAAGTGCGGAGTACCTCCATATCAGAAAAAGATAACCCATCAACAAAAATGACGAGCACCTGGCGAGCGGTCTGATTGCTCTGAAGTTTACTGTACGCACTGGCGCCTGCAACATCAGATGAGAGAAATAATCCTAGAATACTTGCTACCATTACCCCGATCAGTCGAAACATAGTTTCCTCCTGTGTATAATTGCAAGTTTGATCGAAAAAAATTTAGTGAATGAAATTAATAATCCACAAGCTTATCCACACATTCCACAAGGTGTTCCACAGCTACAATCTTTTCCTTTCAAACCCTCAGTGATGTTATCACCATTATTCACAGGATATCTCCCGTTCATCCACACCATCCTTCAAAGGGCACTGTGGATAAGATAACCCACCCGACACAAGCTATCGCTGGCGGTCGACTAATCGCAACATCCGTGTTGCACCGTCGACACTCGCACGTCCTTTGCATCGTCGGGCGGGACCCCAAACTTATTATTTCTTAACAAAAAAAGACCTATCATACTAGGGACTGACCCCAAAGGTAGATAGGACTTCTCTTTATGAGCACGTACAGTTTTACGATTCAACCATAGACAGGCCAGGGACTCCGTTCAAATCAAGCGAAGCAAATTTGCCCTTCTCATATAATATATGCCCAGCCGCTGCAATCATTGCCGCGTTGTCGGTACAAAGCACAAATGGCGGAATGACAAGGTTGATCGACTCTGCCTGACATCTCGCAGTCAGTTGGTCACGCAATCCCCTGTTTGCCGCTACTCCACCAGCGAGCAGAACTTGACGAGCATTGTATTCTTTTGCCGCTCTGATCGTCTTCTCTACAAGCACCTCTACAACAGAAGCCTGGAAGCTGGCAGCCAAATGGGACGGTTCAATTGTTTCGCCTCGTTGTTCTGCATTGTGCAGGGTGTTCAGAACTGCTGATTTCAACCCGCTGAAACTAAAGTCGTAAGAGCCAGGTTCGAGCCATGATCTTGGCAGTGAGATCGACGGTTCACCTTCGTGAGCCAAGCGGTCAATATGAGGACCTCCCGGGTAAGGTAGTTGGAGAGCACGAGCCACTTTGTCATACGCTTCACCCGCAGCATCATCTCTTGTTTGTCCCAGGATCTCGAATACCCCATGCTCTTTCATATACACTAACTCTGTATGACCGCCAGAGACAACAAGGGCGATCAACGGGAACTCCATCTCGGTTACAAGACGGTTCGCATAAATGTGTCCCGCAATGTGATGCACACCTACCAGTGGAATCCCTCTCGCAAACGAAATCGCTTTGGCTGCTGCGACTCCGACCAGCAGTGCGCCTACCAGGCCTGGACCATAGGTAACAGCAATTCCCGCAATGTCATCCCATGTTTTGCCCGCTTCTTGCAAAGCTTCTTCGATTGTTGCTGTAATATTCTCCACGTGACGACGAGAAGCGACCTCTGGCACTACTCCACCAAAACGTTTATGTATATCTGCTTGTGAAGCAATAACATTGGACAGAATCTTCTTCCCGTCCTCAATGACCGCCGCTGATGTCTCATCACAACTGGTTTCGATTCCGAGAATGAGTGTGGGCTTGCCTGATGCCTGATGGTCTTCATAAGCCTTTTGCACCCGTTGTTGATAACGTGATTGTCTTGTATTCACTAGATATTCACCCACATAATTATGGCGTCTTCATTATTGTCCGAATAATACTTCTTGCGTCTTCCCTGTTCAACAAAGCCGAGTTTGGCATATAGATTGCGTGCGATTTCGTTCGATGGACGAACTTCCAGAGTCATTCGTTTTCCACCCAGGAAGTTAGCCAGCTCTATCATTTGTCTCATTAATTTTTCCCCAATTTTATATCCTCGATAATCCGGATGTACGGCAATATTGGTGATATGCGCCTCATCGAGGATCAACCACATGCCACAGTATGCAACAATGGTAGAGCCCAAAACACCAACCACATATTTGGCATGCTGGTTGATGGTCATCTCATTTCTAAAGGCGTCTTTCGGCCACGGGGTAGAAAAGGAGATTTGCTCCAGTGCTGCAACTGCATCCACATCGTCAATGGTCATTAACCGAAATTCAATTTCCTCTCGTGATCCCATTCGTAATCCCTTCTACTTTCCTTGATTGGCAAGCCACTTCGCTTCCGCTTCAGCAACTTGTAAATACTCGGGAACAAGCTCGTGTACATTCTCAGCTTGCGCAATTCGCTCCGCTCCCACAATGGCAATATGAGCTGCTCTGGGATGATTGAACGATACCGGAGCAAAGCGTGCTTGCTCCCCAACCATCTCCTGTATGGTTTCACGATGCAAGCGAACATCGTCCCCCACAAACAGGATCGGCTTCCCCTCCGCCTGATCGATCACCATAGGCAACCAATCCCGCAGAAGAATGATTCTCTCCGGCAATTCGGCCTCCACTGTTGTCATTTCTTTGCTTCGGAATAGCCCCGTGTAGACCTGACCTCTTCTCGCATCAAAAAGCGGAATGATCGGCCCCTCATATCCTAGCGCATTCATCGCTACGGCCTGCAAACTTGATACGCCAACTACCGGAATGGAAAGCGACCAGGCAAGCGTCTTGGCAGTTGATACACCGATCCTCACTCCGGTATAGGAACCGGGCCCTTGAGCGACAGCGATTGCATCCAGTTGACCAGGTTCTACATCCAGTTCATCCAATAACATGGAGATGCTATCCATCATGCGAATCGAATGGTTTTTGTTGAGATTGGTGGTCCATTCTCCAAGGACCCGCAAATCATCCAGTAACGCAATACTTAATACCAGATTGGAAGTATCAATTGCTAATATGCGCATCTTTACCTAACTCCTCACATAATGCCTCGTACCGTTTCCCTTTGGGTGTCATTCTACAAATGCGATTTTGCTCACCCGCAACTGTGATGAACAGCTCCAATCTTTCTTCGGGCAATACATCTTCGATTAATGAGGCCCACTCAACCACACATACGCCATCTCCGAAAAAGTATTCATCCAGACCTAACGAATCTACATCATCACCTACACGATACACATCCATGTGATAGAGAGGCAGTCGACCGTTGTATTCTTTAATAATCGTAAAGGTAGGACTGTTCACTACCTGAGTGATTCCCAATCCCTTGGCGAGCCCTTGCGTGAAGGTGGTTTTTCCCGCTCCCAAATCACCTTCCAGTGTGATGACAAACCCTGGTTGCAAATACGCAGCCATCCGCTCAGCCAACTGTTGGGTTTCTGCAGGGGTCTGCAGGCTTATCTGTAATTCCATGCGGCTCGCTTCCTCCTATGTGGCAAAATGATTGTATCCAGTCTTTTCTACTACTCGTTCCCGTCCGTACCGATCAATCATGCGAACAAACTGCTGGTCATGCTTTTGCACTCGTCCGATACAGGTTATGAACAGATTGTGGTCAACACATAATTCCTTTAATTGTTGGTACTCCGATTCGGGAACTGTGCCTACCAACTGATAATCTTCTCCACCCGTCCACGCCCATTCATACGGATCTTTATCAATGGAACGGCAATAATCCAGCAGTGTCTGGGACAGGGGAATTTCATCTTCCTCGATCAAAATTGACACATGACTGGCTTCTGCAATTTCCCACAACTCGGATGCCAGACCGTCGCTAATATCATTCAGTGCCCCCATTGGCTCTAACTGGTGGAGCAATCGTCCTGTGGTGACCTGTGCAGAAGGGCGCTGATGCTTGCGACGCAAATCCTTCCACTTGTCGTCTGATGGATCGCCTTTTTCCGCTTCCGCCAATAAAAGATGCAGCCCTGCTGCCGAGTCGCCGAGTGTTCCCGTGACGAAAACAATATCCCCAGGATTGGCCTTAGAACGCAAGAAAGCTTTGCCTCTCTCCACTTCTCCCAGCAACGTAACAGACAGATGGAGCGCATCGGGTGTAGACACGGTATCTCCACCAATTAATTGAACATGGTATTCCCGCAACGCATCGTAAATTCCCTCATATATTTCCTGGCATTCAGACGCACTCCAGTTCGGAGAAATACCAATCGTAACAAGTGCATACAGCGGGATTCCTCCCATTGCCGCTATATCACTTATATTACTGATCACTGATTTATAGCCTATATCTGATGGTTTCATTGTTTGCTTGAGAAAGTGAACCGTTTCGATCATCGCATCACAGCATGCGACAACCTCTCTCTGATTCGATACCGAAAAGACGGCAGCGTCATCTCCTATTCCAACAGATACATTTTTTGAGCGGGGCCAGTCTTTTGACTCCCTTGTCCATTGTTTGATCAAGGAGAATTCATCTTGCATCATTCCACACCTCTTCTCGGTTCGGATCTTTCCTTCTGTATCAGGAATCGTATCCTTCATTATACCGTTGAATTTTACAAGACCTCAAGTCTCAGCTTTCCACGGCATTTGCCACAGACATACTTCACAGGATTCATTTTTCTTTTTCGCTTATAGGATAATCCACAATCGTTACAAACCAAACGGTAGCGATATGGCGTACTCAGCTTTGCCCGATTCGTACTTACTTGCTGACAGTACCTTGTCCCGCCGACTTGTTTGAGAAGTGATTTGAAATCAACATCCTGATGTTTATAACCTCTGCCTTCTCTATGCAAATGATAGTGACACAATTCGTGCTTAATAATACCGATCAACTCTTGTTCCCCATGTTCCAGATAATGCTTCGGGTTGAACTCCAGATCATGAGTACGAAGTAAATAACGCCCACCAGTCGTTTTTAGGCGAGGATTAAACCTGGCACGGTGGATAAAGGGCTTGGAAAAAAATTGTTCGGAAATTGACTCAACCATCTGCTGAAGTTCATGCTCTGTCATGTCTCGCGAAACCCCTCTCTCCAGATTCCCCCTGTTTTCTTAGAAACAATGCTTGAATTCACTTTGAAGGATACGCTACACTTGTCGATGAAGCAATAGGCTTGCACACTTTTATATGGGAGGAGAAGCCATGCGTTATCTTTTGTTGGAACAAGCAAGCAAACTACAGTTTGTCTCATTGCCTGATTCCCATATGTATCAATTGGTTGCCTTACTGAAAAGACTTCATAAAGAAATTGACAAATTAACCATTGCGGATAAACCTGCATTGCCTACAGTCGTAGCAGAGTTCACTGGATTAGAGCTTCTGTCAACAGACTACACGGTTACGGAAGGAATCCATTATGTAAGCGAATTGGAAAGTCAATTTGCACGCCTGCAAGAAACAGATTATCCACTGATCTCTCTTCTTACTGAGATTCGTGCCTTACTTGCTCAACTGGAATTCTTGCAAGAAGAAGAAGTCTAAATATATTCTCGTTAGACAGGTACCTCCCGCCTACGTTCCACATAGACTGCTTTAGAGGAACATGGCAGGAGGTGTCTTTATGCCTCAGTGGATGCGAAAACAGCTACAACGCGCCTTCTTTGGCAAAGATATTCGTCAAATTCGCCTACTTAACAGTTGCTGGTTCTTATACTTAGAAAAGCACAGTAGCCGTCCGGATGATTAAGGGCGGCTACTTCTTTTTTATTTTAAGACAGCTTCTCCGGTGAGATCATTGTTAACCCTACTCGCTGTCTCTTCTCGTCAATCTCATGAACCCACACATCTACAATTTCTCCAACGGCCACGACGTCGAGAGGATGCTTGACGAACCCGTTGCGAAGCTGAGATATATGTACCAGCCCATCGTTCTTTAAACCAATATCAACAAATGCTCCGAAGTCAACCACATTGCGGACCGTGCCTTGCAGCTTCATGCCTTTGACCAGATCGCTTAGTTTCAGAACATCTTTATGCAGAAGCGGCTTTGGCAGTTCATCACGAGGGTCACGTCCCGGTCGTAGCAGGCTGTCGATAATATCTTTGAGTGTCGGTTCCCCTACACCAATTTTCTCGGCCGTCTCTTTCAAATTAACTGCAGCCAGGCTGTCTTTGCATTTCTCTGTGCCGATTTCCTCCGGCTTGACCCCAACAATCTGAATCAACTGATGGGTAGCCTCATAGGATTCAGGGTGAATCGGCGTTTTATCGAGCGGGTTATCCCCGTCAATCACTCGCAGGAAGCCGATGCATTGCTCATAGGTTTTGGCTCCTAACCGTGGAACCTTCTTCAGTTGCTGTCGACTGGTAAATTTGCCAAGCTCATCCCGCTGTTTCACGATATTCGACGCAACTTGCTTACTTACGCCCGAGACGTATTGCAACAAGGAAGGAGACGCTGTGTTCACATCAACGCCAACATGGTTAACGGCTGATTCAACGACAAACTGCAAGCTGTCAGACAATCGATTCTGGGAAACGTCGTGCTGATACTGTCCCACCCCCACTGATTTCGGGTCGATCTTGACCAACTCGGCTAACGGGTCTTGCAAACGACGGGCGATAGAGATCGCACTTCGCTCAGCAACATCCAGGTCCGGAAATTCTTCCTTGGCCAACGTGGATGCAGAATAGACGGAGGCTCCTGCTTCGTTCACGATAATGTAGCTGACGTCCTTCTTCACTTCTTTCAACACATCAGCGATGAACTGTTCCGTCTCCCGTGATGCTGTTCCATTGCCAATTGCCACTACCTCAATGGCATGAGTGGCAATGAGGTCGAGCACCTTCGCTTTGGCTTCTGCAACCTTATTGACAGGCGGAGTTGGATAGATGACAGAAACGTGCAGCATTTTTCCTGTTTCATCTACAACTGCGAGTTTACAGCCTGTCCGAAAAGCTGGGTCAACGCCCAAAACCATTTTCCCTTTTAATGGTGGTTGCAAGAGCAGATTGCGCAAATTCTCCGAGAAGATGTGAATAGCACGCTCTTCGGCTACCTCTGTCAGATGGTTGCGTACTTCCCTCTCAACAGAAGGAGAAATCAGCCGTTTGTAACTGTCAGCGATTGCCTCTACCAGAATTGCTTGAGCTGTTGTCTGCTTCGTTAATACCTTGCGTTGCAAATAACGAAACACTTCATCTGTCGGCGCCTCAATTGTCACTTTTAAAATGCCTTCATTTTCTCCGCGATTAATAGCCAGTACTCGATGAGGAACTACTTTTTTGACTGGCTCGGTATATTCGTAATACATCTGATACACGTTTTTGCCGTCTGCTTCCTCTTCTTTTTGCTCGGAAACGAGAATCCCTTTTTGATAGGTAACCTCACGAATCCATTTGCGAATATCGGCATCGTCGGAAATTTGCTCCGCAACAATATCCATTGCTCCTTGCAATGCGTCTTCTGCCGATTCAACGCCTTTCTCTGCATCTATGTATTCTTTGGCCTTTTCAACCGGATCACCCTGTGATGGCAAGCTAAGTAAATATTGAGCCAGTGGTTCCAACCCTTTTTCTTTGGCAACTGTTGCCCTTGTGCGGCGTTTCTGGCGATAAGGGCGGTATAAATCCTCCACCTCTTGAAGTTTCGTAGCCCTCTGTATGGCGCCCGCAAGCTCTTCTGTCAGTTTTCCCTGTTCCTCGATGAGACGAAGAACCTCTTCTTTGCGAACAGACAGGTTTCGTAAATATCGCATTCTTTCCTCTATGGTGCGAATATACGTTTCATCTAGCTGTCCAGTCATCTCTTTGCGGTATCTAGCGATAAACGGAACCGTATTTCCTTCGTCCAGCAAAGTGATCGTTTGTTCGACCTGATGCGGTTTCACTTGTAATTCTTGCGCAATTGTGAGCGTCATCTGTTTAATGTCCATCCGCTATTCCTCCAAACTAAAGTAACCCACCCGATACAAGCTATCGCTACATCGGGCGGGGCCCCAAACATAATAACCCCGCTACTCATTTTACCATACTGATTTGGTGAAATTTGGTGAAAAGATCAATCGGCAATCCGAATAAAAAAGAGCAGCCGACTCAACGGACTGCTTCCTCTCTTTCCACTTATTCCATGCTTGCATTTACATCTATGCGCAGCGCCTCACGAAGTTTGAGTAACGCTCTTCGTTGCAGACGAGAAATATGCATTTGTGAGATACCGAGAACTTCCCCCGCTTGTTTCTGACTGAGATTATCAAAAAACGTCAGGAAAATCACATTTTTTTCTCGCTCATTTAAGACATGAATCACTTTGGAGATAGTCATTTCCTGATCCACTCGATCAAATCCATCATCCGTTTGCCCAATTAAATCAAGTAATGTAACTGTACTTCCATCCGAATCTGCCTCGATTTCACTGTCAACCGAAAGCGAATGATAGTTTCTCCCCATTTCCAATGTTTCCAGAACTTCCTCTTCCGTCACATTTACATGCCTGGCAATATCGGCGATGTGCGGCGAACGTTGTAGTTGAATGGTAAGCTCATCAACGGCCCGCTTGATGCGTGGACCCAATTCCTTAATTCTCCTGGGAACATGAACGCTCCAGGTCTTGTCCCGCATATACCGCTTGATTTCCCCCACGATGGTCGGAATGGCGAAGCTTTCAAAACTTTTGCCAAAAGTCGAATCATACCGGCGGAAAGCAGCCAATAACCCAATCATGCCAACTTGAATCAAATCTTCATAGTTATCTTGTCCTCGTGCAAATCGGGATGCCAACGATTCCACGAGATCACGAAAATGTTGAACCAACTTCGTCTGAATCTCTTCGGATGGGGAAAGTTTCAGTTGTTCAATAAGAAGGTATACTTCCTCTTTACTCAGCACGTGTTTGCGTGAATTCATCATCATGGAAATCCACCTCATCCCGCTGCACGTACTTTGTCATCACGACGACGACTCCATTTTCTGTATTGATTTCTACCTCGTCCATCAAGGTGTGAATGAGGTAAAGACCCAAACCGCCTTCGTTTAATTCTTCGATGTCTTTAGAGGTATCAAGGGGAGCAAGCTTCGCTTGGGAAGCATCAAAACTATTCCCGGTGTCAATCACTTTTATGGTTAAGCGATCAGGTAACATAATGCATTCGATACGTAGCGTACCACCAACAGAATCCTCATATGCATGACGAACCGAGTTGGTGCAGGCTTCTGCCACTGCCAGCTTCAAATCTTCTATCTCATCGTAGGAAAACCCTAACCGATTCGCAACTCCTGAGATCATGAGTCTGGCCACACCTACGAATTCCACTTCGGCAGGCAACGTAAGCTCAATCACTTTGCCATCCTGGAAGTCTATCATTACTCACTCACTCCTTTGAGTGGCTCGACCGAGATCATATCGATCAGTCCCGTAATCTTGAACAGGCGCTCGATTCGTGGAGGTACGTTCTTGATCACAAGCTTCCTGTCTGCTTGCTTACATGCTTTCATAGCCCCTATTAATACGCCGACACCTGTGCTGTCCATGTAAGTTACATTCCCTACGTCCATAGATACCGTTGGGTAAATGGAGTGTTGAATCAACTCTAACAACTTTTCTTTCAGTTGAGGTGCGGTGAAGGCATCAACTTCACCTTCTACAAACAGAACCACTTCATTTTCGTCTGCTGCTGAATGAACGATTAAATTCATCTTTACCTCTCCTTTCGGTCGTTCTATCACTCTGTGTCGTTATTCCGTCCTGCGCAAAACAATCATTGTATAATCATCTGGCAAATCAAAAGAAGATATCTGCAATAATTCCTTATACAAATGCTCAGAAATTTCTTGTACAGGTGAACCAATTTTCTCACGGATAAACTGAAGCAAATCTTCTCTCTGAAGAAATGCAGAGCCAATTTTGCGCTCTGTTACACCATCTGTCACAAGGATGATCATATCTTTTGGCTGGAGACTTACCTCATATTCTGTGTAAAACACATTTTCTGATAAGCCTAATGCCAGCCCCTGACCTTCCAGATCATAAAACTGATCCTCAGCATAACAGTAATGAAAGCCCGGTTCATGCCCGGCAACAGCATATCGAAACCTATGTTCCCGAAAAATGTATCTGCCGACCAGCATCGTAATAAACATGCTCGGGTCCATATTCCGCTCGACAAGACTATTTAAGTACCGGAGCAGTACAGAAGGCGTCAGGGAATTCATCGATTGACTGTCCATTCCATATTTAATCATCGACATGCAAAGAGCAGCAGGGACACCCTTGCCTACAATATCGGCAATCGCTACGCTGCAGTCACCATTATTGTGTTGAAAGAAATTATAGTAATCCCCACTCATCTTTTTAGCGGGGACGCTGATTACTCCAACCTCTACCTGCGGAATCACCGGGAGGGTTTGCGGTAAAAATGCCTGTTGCATGGCAGCTGCAACTTCAATTTCCTTTTCCAACTGTCTTTGCTTGTTTCGTAACGAACGGAATTCTCTGTAAGCGTTTCCGTATTCAATCATTACTTCTGTAAGTAGTTGAAAGGAATCCTTAACGAACTCCGGAACTTCCTTAATCTCTTGAAGAGCCTGAAAATGCAAATCAATGATATCTTCAGGTGCAACATCATGGGTAAAAAACCATTTGCTTAACTGTTGCCCAAAATAGAGCTGATCTTCTCCACGTCCTTGAAGGTAGCCATGCAACAGTTCCTCGTACTGTTTTCCCCACTGTTGACGAACCATCTGTTACCTCTCTCCCCTCCATTTGACAATGGCGATATACGTCCCTTTGAGTGGATTACTCTCTATATAAAACTCATCCATAAGACGTTTCACACCTGGCAAACCGGCCCCTAAACCTCCAGAAGTGGAAAAACCGTCTTCCATAGCAAGACGGATATCTGGTATTCCCGGCCCCTGGTCTCTTGCTTCTATTCGCAATCCAAGTGTTCCCTCTTTTTCAATCGTATCAAGTGAAATCGTACCTTCATTCGCATACAAATAGATATTTCGAGCTAGTTCTGAAATCGCCGTAGCAATCCGGGATTGCGTAATATTGCCGAACTGAAGCTCTTTTGCGATATTTCTGCCAATATGTCTAGCCATGACGATGTCTTGTTCGGTAACAATTGTTATGCATACCGGCATGTCCATACCGTGGACTCCCTTCGCAAAAAAGTCTCGATTTTGATTCACATGTACCTGCTTTCCCCGTATCTTCCGTGTCTATTTTTGTCTGAAAATCATAGAAAAAATTATTCGCTACAGGATAGGCGAAATCCTTCTATCTGTTTAGTTGGCAAATAGTTCAAACAGGGCAAAACGAAAACCCACTTAAGCTTTTGTCTGCTCAAGTGGGGAGAATACGAATTAAAAATCAATTAATCCTAAACTAATTTGTAACGATTCATTAACCCGCTCCATCATCTCATCATCAAGATGTGTGATTTTATCAGTTAGACGCTGTTTATCAATGGTTCGAATTTGCTCAAGCAATATAACCGAATCACGATCAAATCCGTACGCCTTGGCATTAATCTCTACATGCGTAGGGAGCTTTGCTTTCTGGATCTGGGCAGTGATAGCTGCGACGATGACCGTTGGGCTAAATCGATTACCAATATCGTTTTGGATTACAAGTACGGGTCGAACTCCCCCTTGCTCCGAACCGACAACAGGAGAGAGATCCGCAAAGAATACATCGCCACGTTTAACAATCACCGGCTACACCCCGCTAACTAAGCGGTCCAAAGTAAGATCAGCTTCTTCTTCAGCGCCAAATGCCTCCGATGCCATGTTTAAATTAATTTTCGCCATTTCCATGTAACCTTTTTGCATAGTTTCACGAATAAAGCGCTTTTTTCGCTCTTTTAGATACAAGCTCATCGCTTGACGAATTAATTCACTTCGGTTTGATTTCTCTTTCTCCACGACCCCGTCCACTTCTTGCAATAAGTTTTGTGGAAGGCTGATCATGATGCGCTTCGTATTCGTCTTGGACAAGACATTCCACCTCCAACCATGACCGTAACATCCTTGCATACCGAAATTAACCGTTATCCATTAATAACAATACCATTATGTCGAACCAACTACAAAAATATACCTATATGAATAAAAGAACATACAAAGTTCGTCTATGTTGTTGTTAATTCGAGGTGCACTATCTAAAATCTATTCGATCTTCTTCTTAAAATTCCTGCTATCGTGAGGTGTAACATATTAACACTTGTTGTTAATACGATGACAAATCTCTACAACACGCCCTTCACGCAAATAGACACGTGGCAGGCGGTAATTCAACATGCACGATACTTCATAATTGATTGTACCAAGCAATTGCCCTACTTCATCAAGGCTGATCTCTTCATCACCCTGTCTGCCGTAGATCACGATTTCATCGCCTACATTTGCCTCTTCATTATCAATTCTGACCATAATTTGGTCCATGCAAACCCTGCCGACCACAGGAACTCGCAGCCCTCTGTGAAGAACACATCCTCGATTGGAGAGCAACCTTGAAAAACCATCTGCATACCCGATTGGAAGAGTTGCTACCTGCTCTTCTGCTTTTGCCTCGTATGTGGCTCCATAGCTTACTGTATACGCTTGGCTCGGCCGCTTCACATGCACAATTTTTGTTTTAAGCTGCAGAGCAGGTTGTAAGGAAATGATTTCTTGCTCTTTGATATAGGTAGAAGGGTACAAGCCGTATAGTCCGATGCCAAAGCGCACCATATCGTATCCCCATTCCGGGAAAGCCATGGCAGCCGCACTGTTACAGCAATGCACTTTGGGTAGCTTGTAGCCTGCTTCTTTTACAACACGCAGCATGGATTGAAAACGGTCGTGTTGTTCTCTTACGTGCGATGTATCTTCTTCATCAGCACAAGCAAAGTGCGTGTATATTCCCGACCACTCAATGAATTCCGAGTGTTGAATCGAATTAATCATTGCGAAAAGTTCAGAATCCTGTCTGATGCCAAGCCTGCCCATTCCGGTGTCCAGCTTAATATGGATACCTAGACGTGCATGCACTTGGGCCGATTCTTTTTGTCCGAGTAACGAGTCAGCTTGGGCAACCCATTCAGGATGGTAAGCAGTCAATTGAATATTTTGCTCACAAGCCAATTCAATGGAATCGATAGGCGTATAACCTAAAACCAGGATGGGAGCCGTAATACCCGCATTTCTGAGGACAATTGCTTCCTCTAGCATGGAAACGCCCAACTCTTTTGCACCGCTTGCAAGTGCTTCCTGAGCAACCTGCACAGAGCCATGTCCGTACCCATCCGCTTTGACGATTGCCATAATCGAAGTACTTGCCGGAAGATGGTTACTGAGTGACTGAACATTTTTTCTGATTGCGTCCAAATCTACTTCTACCCACGTATCTCGACAGAACCCTTTCATCTTTATCGCCTCTTTGCCTTCTTTTGAAATAATGCAACTCTTTCTTCGATCTGGCTTAAGAATTGGCGAGAAACCATCAGTGATTCCCGTTTACCGTTCAGCTTATATAAATGTCGCCCCTGAATCATTGGCTCCACTTTATCTAATGGATATGCTGTTTCCTTGTCCGATATCGATACAATTAAATGAGTTTTGGTCAAGGTATAGCGAGGACGAAGGATCATCTTATAAAAAAACGGGGCTAATCCGACGACTGCAATCGCCATGGTTATTGCAAAAATCTTGAAGATTCCTGTTTTCGGATCAAAAAAATTAGAAGCAAATAACATCCCAAAAATAAAGAGAACTGTTTCTAACACTCGCAGTTTGAAACTCTTGCGCAACAATAAATCAGAATAAGTTGCTACTGACTCTGCGATAATCTCTCCATACTCTTTTTTCATCCGTTTGTCACCTCTCGTCTGAACTATGCGTATCTTATCGCTTTTTTCCATGGTGTGTCAATAAAGGGATAAGAAAAACGTTGTCCCTTTCAGGTCTCCCTGACAGCTTGCACAGAAGAAATAACTGTCCGACTTTCTTCATCGTCAGGACGTGGTCAAACACGTCACTGCCTCTTGCGCAATGCTGGTTGCCCACTTTTTTTCCTGACGGTTGAAGGAAAGTCTATGTTGCGCTGCCAAAGTCGCTTTGAAAAGGACAAGCATTTTCGTATTATCAGGTCATCCAGAGTTTTCTGGTTGGCCTTTTTTCTTGGGCGCTTTAAGATGGCGGTAGCCGGGAGAACGTCAA
>NZ_JBNCMT010000050.1:0-27985 GCF_049846925.1 Brevibacillus nigriterrae | reverse complement strand
GCGCAGTTTATATGCAACTTCGAAATATCGAATTGTGCAGGAAGGGGGAAGCAGGTTCAGTAGTGATAAATGGAGCCAAGTCAGAGGCAGGCGCTGCGGTGTTTGGCCAAGGCAGTTTTCCCCCGATCCGAATTCAGGTGCCAGCTTCACCACAGTACACACCTGCTCAACCGGAAAGCAAAGAGCAGATCGTAGAAGGTTTGAACATGGTTCTGGCCAAAATGAAGGAGATGGGGCCAACATTGGAGGAAATATCACCGCAGATGACTGTAGCCCATCCCCGATTGGGAGAGCTGAACGCAAAGGAATGGTTTTCCCTTGTTGAAATGCATTACCGCCATCACCTTCACCAGAAGGATCGATTGAAACAGTTTTTAGAAACCATTTAAAAATAAAATGAAGCAAAAAACACCCCCTACAGGCACGATAGCTGTGGGGGTGTGTCTCTTGTTAGCTGATTTATTTCTGTGCGACAAGCTCAGGTTCCGTAGTAGAAGAAGAGCATGTGCTTGGCGTGATAATCGCCTCTGTACGGAAGATGCGCTGACCACGTCCGGCAAAACGTTGCTCATATTCGGTCATTACATTCTGTTCTGCCAATTCGGATTGGTGCAAATCAAATGTGATATGACGAAGCTGGAACTGCTCATGAGACAGTTCATTCAGAGAGAATTCAAATAGAGACTCGTTGTCTGTCTTGATGTGGAGTTCACCATTCGGTCTCAATACCTGTTTATACATTTGCAAGAAAGCACGGTACGTGAGACGACGTTTGAAATGGCGTTTCTTGGGCCATGGATCACTGAAGTTGAGATATAGTCGATCCAACTCACCATCAGCAAAAATATTTGGCAAAAGAGTCGCATCATACTGGGTTAATACAAGGTTCGGAATATCACGAAACTCTGTCCGTTGTGCCGTCCGATAAATCACCTCTGCCTGTTTTTCCAGTGCGATGAAATTAATTTCTGGGTGGCGTTCAGCCAAGGTCGTAATGAAACGGCCTTTTCCACAGCCAATTTCGAGATGAATCGGGTTGTTGTTATGAAAACGCTCATGCCAGCGTCCTTTAAACAGAGTAGGATCTTGTACAAAAGTGGGATACTGTAGAAGTCTTTCCTCTACACCGGGAATATTACGTAAACGCATAGAAGCCTCCTATGAGTCGAAATCAAAGTGCTCTATTAAGTATAACGTGAGGCTGATAGGTTGCAAGACAAAATACTTTCCTTTTGGACTATTTATTTTTCACTGGATGACGATATACAATGGGTAGATGAGAAATGATTGGTAGGGGGAAAAAGCGTGGGATTCCAATTAAATAGAAATGAGCTAACAAAAAGTGGACGAGTCATATTGGGTGGTTGGGTAGAACAGGCACTTGTACAACTGGAGCAAGCGATTCAGGAACTGGAGAAATATGCTGGTTCTCACACGCAAATTGTACAGCGTGGTCGCATCATAGCGCTTCGTTCCACTGATAATGCACGGATGTATTCTGCGTTCAAGGCAGCATTATATCTCGGAAAATATGACGACATGGATAACACAGAGCGTTTCCTGAGCAAAATGGTCAAGGCACACCATTCGTATGAACCGATCCGTGGTGAGAGCATCTTGTTCCTGTTTATTGGGGTGGGAAAACCAGTTTATGATCACATGGTAACCTACACGGTAGGTAGACCAACCCGGATTGCAGGAGGACAGCGTGCCAACCTTCCTTGGGGATATGAGGTGCCAGCGGAAGCGAAAAATCCGCAAGCCTATATCGAGCGTGCGATGCCGCTCATCCAGGAAGTCGTCGACTTGACCAAACGAGATTCCGATAAAGAACAAATGCAGGCCGCTCGCTCCTTGTTGCCAGTAGGCTATATCATGCCGCCGTTCCTTATGGAATTTAGTGAAGAAGCACTGATCAAGAGTGTTTTCCGTCAGCGCCTGTTTGAGCGTGGCGCACAGGGTGCGACGGTAGATGTAGTTGCTGACATGTGGGAATGCTGCATGGCGCTTGATCCGCAGAAGTGGGAAACGCTTAAGGATTATCACGGCCCGCACACGATTGCATGGGAAAAAGCGATGCGTACCTTGCGAGATAAGGAATATACAATTGCTGATGTGCTCGCTTTGGCTGGTCAAAGTGTGGAAGAGGCAGATCTTGGATCGACCAAATTATATGATCTTTTACTACAAACAGTAGGTAAAGAAGCGCCGACGATGTGGGAGAAGATGAACAAGTAAGGAAAATGACTCTCTGCCCAAAATGGTATATGATGGTACATAACGACATGGCAGGGAGGCACAGATCATGGACAATACATCAATTGGCAAACGCAAGATCAGCAGAGTTTGGAACGTAATTCCTCGTCCTGGCAGAGGAACTCATCTGCAAGTAGGTCAGGTATTGGAACCAGGCAACTGGAGAGAGACCGATCCATTCTTGTTTCTGGCGGAGGATTGGTTCCAGCAAGGAACGTTTGATTTCCATCCACACCGTGGTATTGAGACGGTCACCTTTATCCTTGAGGGGAAGCTGAAACACGAAGATAACCACGGGGGATATGGTGTGCTTGAGCCGGGTGATGTGCAGTGGATGACGGCAGGGCGAGGAATCATTCATTCCGAAGATCCTATGCCAGGCGAAACGGTTCACAGCCTCCAACTCTGGGTGAACCTTCCTAAAGCCAATAAAATGGATGCCCCCCGTTATCAGGATATTCGTGTGGGTGACGTACCTATCCGTCAGGAACAAGGGGCATTTGTCAGGGTTTACTCCGGTACATCAGGAAATATCTCTTCACCTACGCACACCACGGTACCTGTCACTTACGTAGAACTGGTGCTGGAAGCAGGAGCAATGCTAGACCAAGAACTTCCTGGCAGCTACAATGGCTTCATCTATGTACTGGAGGGAAGCGGCTTCTTCGGTGTAGATGAAACACATGGAGAACAAAGGCAGGTTCTCTGGCTAGGAGTTAGCGAGTCTGAAGAAAGTCAAATTACCATTCGTGCGGATAAACCGTTGCGAGCGATTTTGATTGCTGGCGAACCTGTAAAAGAACCAGTCGTTGCCTACGGTCCATTCGTTATGAATACAGAAGAGGAAATCAAACAGGCATTCGAAGATTACCATACAGGCAAGTTCGGCCCAATTCCTCAATAAACTATATGCTTTGTGCCAACTCTGCAATCCGCTGGTTGGCATTTTTATTATACAATCCGCCGTGATAGCAGATGATGGACTGGATGTCGTATTCCATCAGCTTCTTCAGAGACTTTCGTGCTGCTGCCATATCCAATGTATACTGCGGCTCGGGCCCGATTAATTGACCATCTACAATACCGAGAGCATCTCCAGCAATTAATGTCTTGCTCTGTTTATGATACAAGCTGATATGGCCTGGTGTATGCCCAGGGGTGTCGATTCCAACGATTCCTCCGCAAAAAGGCAGATCTTCGCCATCAGCAACTGTACGATCTACAGGTGAGGCAGGTGGGTTCTCAAGTATCGCTTTGAAGGCCTTTCGCCACTCATCAGGGACATGTGGTGGAATCAGTTCATCAATTTTTGCCAGTGCTTCTGGAGATAATTTAATCAGTCTTTTTTCACCTTGTATGTAGGGCTTTTCGATCTCACTCGCCAGGACTTCAATCTTGTGAGAAGATTCTGCGAGAATGCCAGGCAAGCTGCCGATATGGTCTATATCCTGGTGAGTGAGTATGACTTTGTCAAGCGAGTCAAACGGCACTCCAGCTTTCTCGATTTCAGCACGAAAGAGGGGAAGTTGTCCGGGATAGCCAGTATCGATCAATATAACTTCGTTCTCATCCCAAATGAGAGTAGGATGGATTGTACTCTGTTCTCCAAGAATATTGGCCGTAATCTCTAGCATTTCAACACCGCTTGCTACTTTCATCGAATCCCTCCATGCAAATCTTTTGAAAACAAATGGTAAGGATAGGATAATGGAGCAGTACCTTTTAGTCAAATGATAAATATTTAATCATAACATAAAAATAAATTTTTGTCAAGGGATAATTGTGAGGTAAAAATGATCTCTATAAACCAAAACTCCACGACAGCTATCATTGTTGTGCACGAAATATATGGACTCAATCAATATATGAATGATTATTGTGAAAAGCTTGCCCGACAAGGATTCGATGTATATTGTCCGGATTTATTGCAACGAGCTTCACATTATGAATACTCGGAGGAACCGACCGCATATGTTAACTTTGTAGAGAAAATAGGTTTCACACACTCAAATTCCATGATTCGTCGTTTGATAGGCGAGATCAGGAATCAATATAAATATGTGTTTGTAATCGGATTTAGTGTAGGAGCAACTGTTGCCTGGGTTTGTAGCAGTGATGCTCGAGTCGATGGAATCGTTGGCTATTATGGTTCACGTATACGAGACTTTTTGGAGATAACTCCCCAATGTCCTGTTCTCTTGATTTACGGGCAAAGTGAAAAATCAGTGGATGTCGATCAATTGACAGGAGTGTTACGGCTCAACAAAAATATTACGATTCAGAGATTCGACGGGGAACATGGATTTGCTGACTGGTACTCCCCAAAATACAACGAGGGAGAAGGGAAAAGAGCCTGGTACGGGGTACTGGATTTTATTCAATTAATCAGGAGGGATCATTCCATGGATCAAAACATTGCTATTCGCCAGGCTGTGCTTGATTCAGCAACCGGTTTGACCGAACTGCAGTTTCATCAAAAACCGGCAGAAGATGATTGGAGTGTCAAGCAGGTGATGGAGCATCTTGTCTTGTTTGATCGAATTCTTCTGGAAAGAATGAAAGACGCTCTGGAGCAACCAGATATGCAACTGGATCAAAAGGATTTAAGTCCATCTGCTGACCGTTCTCGCCGAGTAAAGTACCCGGAGAGCATGAAGCCATCAGATGAGGATGTCCCGCTCGAAGTGCTGCAGGCACAATTGCGTGAGTCCCATCAGGAACTTGTCGATTTCTACCATCAGTTGCAAAATAAGAATGTCTTGCAGCGAAAGGGGATACCTCACGAAAGATATGGCGAAATGAGCGTGGCTCAATGGATCGAGCTGGCGGCGGTACACGATCAACGTCACTTGCAGCAAATTCAAGATATTCGTTCGACCATTGGTATTTGATGAAAGAAAAAAGCAGTCAAAACGTTTTCGGACGTCTGACTGCTTTTTTACTAAAGTTGCTGTTTTTTCTAGATCTTCAGGATTCCACCCATGCTTGCATTCGTAACGAGCTTGGAATAGCGTGCGAGATAACCTGTTTTTACTTTCGGTTCAAATCCAGCCCAGCTTGCCTGTCTCTTGGCAAGTTCTTCAGGAGAGATTTGAAGCTCAATAGAACGCTCTTCAATATCGACACTGACGATGTCACCATCCTGGACGAAGGCGATTGGGCCGCCCTCTGCTGCTTCCGGTGAAACGTGACCAATACTGATTCCTCTCGACGCCCCTGAGAAACGGCCGTCCGTAATCAGAGCGACCTTGGTTCCCAAGCCCATACCAGCGATCTGGGAAGTAGGTGCAAGCATCTCAGGCATTCCTGGCCCGCCTTTTGGACCTTCATAACGGATAACAACTACATGGCCTTCCTTAACCTTGCCATTTGCAATACCTGCCAATGCTTCCTCCTGGGAGTCAAAGCAGACCGCAGGACCAACATGGCGCTTGATAGAAGGATCGACAGCGGCTGATTTGATAACAGCACCTTGTGGAGCCAGATTACCGTAAAGTACAGCCAATCCCCCTTTTTCACTGTATGGATTGTCTAATCGACGAATGACTTGATCATTCAGAATTTCAGCTTCGGCTATATTTTCACCCAAGGTTTTGCCAGTTACTGTGATTCGATCCGTATGGATGGCACCCGGCTTGCGAGAAAGCTCATTCAGAATCGCTGATACGCCACCTGCATTATGACAATCCTCAATGTGGTAGTCAGAAGCTGGGCTTAATTTGCAAAGATGTGGAATGCGTTCTGCTACTTGGTTGATGCGCTCAATCGGGTATTCATAACCGGCTTCCTGAGCGATTGCCAATGTGTGCAGTACCGTATTCGTAGAACCACCCATAGCCATATCAAGGGCAAAGGCGTCATCGAGGGCATCCAGTGTGACGATGTCTCGCGGTTTGATATCTTTTTCAATCAGATGCATGAGGTGGGCAGCAGAGGCTTTGACCAACTCACGTCTCTCTGGAGAAGTAGCTAACGTTGTTCCGTTGCCTGGCAGGGCTATACCAAGTGCTTCTGCCAAACAGTTCATGGAGTTGGCGGTAAACATGCCCGAACAGGAGCCACACGTTGGGCATCCGAATTGCTCCAATTCCTGAAGCTGTTCGTCATTAATCAAGCCAGCCTGATAGGAACCAACACCTTCGAAAACAGAGGCGAGCGAGATAGCACGTCCATCTGAGGTTTTACCTGCTGCCATCGGACCACCAGTGACGAAAACAGTCGGGATATTTACACGAAGAGCACCCATTATCATGCCGGGTGTGATCTTGTCACAGTTGGGAATACAGATCAGACCGTCGAACCAGTGAGCGGCAACAACTGTTTCCAGGCTGTCAGCGATAATCTCACGGCTTGGCAGCGAATAGCGCATACCGATGTGGCCCATGGCAATTCCGTCGTCTACACCAATTGTATTGAACTCGAACGGTACTCCTCCAGCAGCTCGTACGGCTTCCTTCACGATATGTCCGAATTCCTGGAGATGCACGTGGCCTGGGATAATGTCGATATAGGAGTTGCAAATCGCAATGAACGGTTTATCAAAATCTTCCTCACGAACTCCGGCAGCACGAAGCAAGCTTCGATGAGGTGCTCGGTCAAATCCTTTTTTAATCATGTCGCTTCGATGTGTAGTCACTCTCCAACCCTCCAGCTCTTAAAGAGGATATCCAAAAAGTTTGTCCTCCTTTTTGAATTTCTCTTTATATATTTCAATTATCTTACCACTTGGGTAAATGATTGAACAACCCAAAAAGTCTGAACATTCGCTCAGGAAAATCGTTTGTAACTTTCTCCTGACTTTGGTCGTATAAGTTTATGTAGAACAATCAGAAGGTGAGGGAGACAGCGTGAATCGAGTCTTGACCTTTATAAAAGAATGGTTTATTCCAATCGGTATCGCACTTGCGATCAGTTTTACTGTCCGTATTTATGTAGCGGAAGCAGTAGAAATTCCGTCTGGTTCCATGATTCCGACTCTGCATATAAACGATCGGCTGTTTATTGAAAAACTGACAGACACGGAAAACCTGAAAGTAGGAGATATTGTTGTCTTCTATCCCCCAGTGAAAGGGAACGAGGAACGGTTTATCAAACGTTTGATTGGCGTGGGTGGAGATACAATCGAGATTAAAGGTGGAGAATTATACCGTAACGGCGAACTAGTGATAGAACCGTATATCAAAGAAAAAATGACGTATGACTTTGAGCCTGTAACGGTACCAAGAGGACAATTCTTCTTTTTGGGGGATAACCGCAATAACAGCTTTGATTCGCACATGTGGGAAACTCCATTTGTGGATGAAAAGGCCATTATCGGGAAAGCGGTATTCAGATATTATCCATTTGACGATATTGCAGAGCTATGGGAGTAAGATAAACAGAATCGATCATTGCGGGTAAGAAGCCATCTGAAAAGAATGGCTTTTTTTCATTTAAAATAGGAGGCTTTAACCTGATTGCGAATGAATGAAAATACATCATATCTACTTTTTATTCAACTGCTATTTAGGTCTACTTAATTTACAGCATGCTAAAAGTGTTGGTTTAACACTGTTTTGCATATATGTTTAAAAGCTTTACCGTATAAAAGTGATGAATAAATACTAAATTGCAAAATAATTCGAAAAGTGAAGTTTGGAGAATTTCGTATGCTAAAGTGAAAGAAATATAAAAACTAGTTTAATAGGAGGAACTGCGCGAGATGCAATCTACCAAGTGGACATTTTTGCTGCCTGTTATCGCTACGCTTTTCTGGGGTGGTAACTTCGTTGCTGGTCGCGCTACACTTCCAGAAGTGCCACCATTTACGCTCTCATTATTGCGATGGTCAATTGCCTTATTCATTATTCTTCCGTTTACGTTTCGCGACATCCGTCAAAATTACAAAATGTACTTGCGCCACTGGAAGACAATTCTGGGGATGGGGTTCCTGGGGATCGCTGCTTTTACAGGGATTGTGTATGAATCGATCTTACATACATCTGCGATCAATGCGGCAATTCTTTCTTCTTGGGCACCACTCATGATCGTAATCGTTTCTTTTTTGGTATTGAAGGAGAAGATCAACCCTTCCCAAATCGTAGGACTCGTTCTTTCCTTTCTCGGTGTCATGTGGATTGTGAGCAAGGGAAGCTTGGCACAACTAAGCCATTTTCAGGTAAATATTGGAGACCTGCTGATGCTTGTGGGAAATCTGATTTGGGCATTCTATTCCATTCTCGTTCGAAAATCGAGTGGCCAAATGCCTGGCTTAACCGGTTTCACTTTGTCTATTGCTGCTGGAGTTTTGTTCCTGCTGCCAGCGTCTGTTTGGGAAATGCAAACACAGACTGTGAATCTGGCCTCTGGTCAGGTAATCGGCGCATTACTATACCTGGGGCTTTTTGCTTCAGTCATTGCGTTTTTCTGCTGGACTGTAACCGTCCAAAACATTGGTCCTGCCAAAGCGTCACCCTTCTTGAATCTGGTGCCATTGTTTGCGACCGTCTTTGCCATCATTTTGCTAGGAGAACAATTAGAAGTTGCGCAGTCAATCGGCGGAATGTTCATCCTTGTCGGAGTTTATGTATCCTTCCAACAAAGGCGCCCACGTGCATTCAAGCTCTTCAAAAGGCGTGAAGAATCGGTTGCCCGGGAAGTTAATGCGTGAAATTGGATAAGTCCTGCGTTAGAATAAAGTGTGTAAAGGGTTAGCCAAGATAACACTTGTTGGGTCGGAGGACACAAACATGATGGAAGAGTTACAAAAGGCCTATTTAGAGGGAAGCGACGAAGACAGAGAAATCCTGGAGTTGGCACTGCAGTCTATTCGTCAGCGCAAAGAACGCGGAAGTTATTATCTGTCTGGTTTTTTAGGATTAAAAGGTCGCTTTCTCGATGAAAAAACGTACCAGTTTATCGTTCCGGTCACTACCTTCATGTACAACAGTCTGGGAGTCGTGCATGGTGGAATTACAACGACACTGATCGATTCAACGATGGGTTCGCTGGTAAACCGTTCCCTGCCAGAAGGATTGTATGCCGTGACGACGGAGCTAAAGACCAACTTCATTCGGGCTGTCAAAACTGGCACCCTGCGTTCAGAAGCAAAAATTTTACATCGTGGTCGACAATTGGTGTTCCTTGAAGGAAGCGTATATGATGAGCGGGATCGACTGATCACTCATGCGACTGCTACCTTCATGATACTCGGTGAAGAAAAAGCAAAATAATACCCACCCGGCTTTAGCTGTCGCTGGCGGTTGACTAAACGCAACATCCGTGTTGCATCGTCGACACTCGCACGCCCTGAGCATCACCGGCGGGGCCCCAAACAATAAAATAAAACGCTCTTACTGATCTCAGCAAGAGCGTTTTGTTCATTTATTTGATGACTACTAAACCGCTGTACATTGAGATATACTGCAGCATTTTTGCGGACAGAGGAACGATAAATTCCGCATCTTCACGTTCGGTTACACCGGAGCGACTAACCATTCGCACCCACTTCACAGAAATCTTGTAATAATCGCCACCAAAAGAGGTTTGGATCATTTCCGCTTGATTTCTGAACGTAATATTACGTTTGTCCAAAGAAATGGGAACCATACTTATTATATCATGAAGAAACAGATGGTACGTCATGTGTGGCTTCTGAAAAACCAATTCCTTGCTGGTAACTGAACACCCAAGGCTTTTGTTCATCTGTGTAAGCTTGAGCTCGCCCTCAAGGTTTTTCAGGCGTATAAAATCACTGTTCATTTTCTTACGCCCCTTTCTACCCATCGAAATGGTCTTTTCATCATAGTCAGTTTGCCTTATGATTGCAAGGGTAAATGAAGGAAAATTTTGAAATAATAATTGGTTGGAGAGTAGGAGTAGATACCATGATTCAAATTGCAAAAGAGGCTGCTTATCAAGCAGGGCAATACCTCAAAGAACGATTTACAGAGCAGCTATTTCCTGACCTGGAGTCTCATAATGACGTCAAATTGCCAGAAGACAAAGAGAGTGAGCGCATTATCATCGACGTCATTCATCAGTATTATCCGACCCATACGGTTCACTCCGAAGAAATAGGGGTCGTTGAACGAGGGGAAGAATACGTTTGGGTTGTGGATCCGCTGGATGGCACGAATAATTACTTTATTGGTTATCCGTATTTTAGTGTCTCCATTGCTTTGGAGTATAAGGGAGAGACGATTTTAGGAGTAGTGTACAATCCGGTGTCTGAACAGATGTTTTGGGCAGAAAAGGGGAAGGGTGCATTCCTCAATGCAAAAAAACTGAATGTAAGCAAGCGGGATGACCTCAGTCGTGCTGTAGGAACGTATGTCCGTGGGCGTGATTCAGTAACGAAAGAAGAAGAGCTTGCCTTTACGAAGCCGCTTTTCATGCAAACAAAACGGGTCATGCGCAACATTGCTCCTGCACTTGATTTTTGCCTGCTAGCGCATGGCTGGATTGACTACGTGGTTATGCAGAAGTCAGGAATCATGGATGTAGCCGCAGGAATTCTGATTGCGCAGGAAGCAGGGGCAAAAGTGACAGATTGGGAGAACAAAGAATATCAGGATATGGCTTTTAACCCAGCAGATCTTCCCAGTTTAGTTGTGACGAATGGCGTGATCCACGAGCGTATATTGAATCTTATTCAAAAGTAGGGGTTACCAATGACCACACTATCCACAATGATACAGGTGGCAAAACCGATTTTTGATTCCCTTCATGACGGGATGGCTATCATTGATGCTGACGGTATTATCTGCTATGTAAACGACGCTAACACACGGATTACCGGTCAAGAGCCAAGAGAATTGGTGGGGCGCTACATTACGGATGCCGTCCCGTTTTCCCGATTGGCTGATACACTTCGATCCGGAAAGGCACAAACAGGGGTACGGACGAAGGTAAGAGACCGTGAAGTACTGTCCAATATTGTTCCCTTATTTATTGAAGGGGAGCTGATTGGCGCAGTTTCGATCTTCCGTGATATTACCGAGGTGAGACGCCTAACCGAGCAGTTGCAAATTGCGAATGAGACGATTCGGGCCATCCAGGCACAAACTTTGGAAACAGACGGCATCCTTTTTGGAAAGCATGAAAAGAGCAAGTTGATCTGGAGGTTGGCGGGGCGGGCAGCAAGGATTCCTTCCACCGTGCTCTTGATGGGGGAGAGCGGAACAGGGAAAGAAGTGCTCGCACGATATATTCATCAAGAGAGTGATAGAAGGGGGAAGCCGTTCCTTGCTGTGAATTGTGCGGCTATCCCCGAATCACTACTCGAGAGCGAATTGTTTGGCTATGTTGAGGGAGCTTTTACTGGAGCGCAGAAAGGCGGGCGTCCTGGTTTGTTCGAGATGGCAGATCAGGGTACGTTATTTCTTGATGAGATCGGTGAAATGAGCATGCAACTGCAAGCAAAACTGCTGCGTGTCCTTCAGGATTATCGGGTAAAACGGGTGGGTGGAAACCAGGAAAAACAAGTAAATGTGCGGATCATTTCAGCAACCAATCGAGATTTGCGAGTAATGATTGATGAGGGTGAGTTTCGCCGGGATCTTTACTATCGATTAGCCGTTTTTCCTATCGAGCTTCCGCCATTACGGGAAATTAGGGAAGACATTCGTGAGTTTGCTGAATTCTTTCTGGACAAGGCAAGCAAAAAGCTGGGAATCGACAAGGTGCGTTTGTCAGAAGATGCAATTCGTGCACTGGAACAGCATGATTTCCCGGGGAATTTACGAGAATTGTCGAATATGCTGGAGCGTGCCCTTGCTTTACAGGAAAACGATATCATTGATTCCATTGCCCTGCGTCTGGGAAAAAGGGAACAGTGGCCTCGAAAAGAGATCAGCATTTCCTTGGATGAGAAACCATACACTCTGGAGGAAATGGAGAAATTCTACATGAAACAGCTTGCTGCCCTGACTCCCTCCAAAAGTGAACTGGCGAAAAAGTTGGGAATTTCCCGAGCGACTTTGTACCGAAAATTGCAGGAATATGGAATCGAAATAGAATAAGGTAAATAGTATGACTTAAAATGATACATAAGACTCGCATGTTCGTCTCAAAAGTAGACATTATTTCTTGAGAAAGTGTCTTATTTTGAGACGGGAATTATATGCGGAAATTCATTTAGAGCCTCTATCCAATAGGATATGGGGTTCATTTTTATGAATAAAGGATTTTCTGTTTGGCACAGAAGTTGCTTTTACATAGGTTGGAGACAGTACAAACAAACCTACGGGAGGGCTAGAGATGAATCAGTACCACGCAGAACCTTATAAAATTAAAATGGTTGAACCTATTCGCCTTATTCCACGTGAAGAGCGGGAAGTCAAAATAAAAGAAGCTGGCTACAATCCGTTTTCACTACGTTCCGATGATGTTTACATTGATCTTTTGACGGACAGTGGCACAGGAGCAATGAGTGATTATCAGTGGGCTGGAATCATGCTTGGCGATGAGTCGTATGCGGGCAGTCGTAACTATTATCACTTGCAAGAGACGGTACAGGAAATCATCGGTTACCAATACACGATTCCGACGCATCAGGGACGTGGCGCTGAACAGGTTCTTTTCCCGTTGTTGCTGGATAAACCGGATAAGATTGCGATTGGCAACATGCACTTTGACACAACGAAAGCGCACATCGAATTGGCAAAAGGGGAGGCGCTAAACTTTGTAATCGAAGAAGCGTTCGACACCAGCTCACCGCATCCATTCAAAGGGAACTTTGATCTGGTTAAGCTGGAAAACTTCCTGAAGAGCACGCCGAAAGAAAATATCGGGTTCATTCTCATCACGATTACGTGCAATAGTGCGGGTGGACAGCCAGTATCCATGGAGAATATACGTGAGGTAAGCAAGCTTGGCAAGCAGTACGGTGTACGTGTGTTCTTTGATGCGGCCCGTTTTGCCGAGAATGCGTACTTCATTAAACAACGAGAGGCTGGCTATGCTGATAAAGACATGGTATCGATCATCCGTGAAATGTTCTCGTATGGAGAAGGTCTCACCATGAGTGCCAAAAAAGATGGACTGGTGAACATGGGCGGAATGATTGCCATTCGTGATGATAAAGCACTTTATGAAAAGACACGTTCCATGGTCGTACCTTTCGAAGGATTCCCGACGTATGGCGGCTTGTCTGGACGGGATATGGAAGCACTGGCCAGAGGAATGAAAGAAGTGGTTGAGGAAGATTACCTGTCCCATCGTGTGGGTCAAGTAGAGATGTTGGGACGATGGCTTGATGAGGCGGGAGTGCCAATCCAGAAGCCGGTAGGTGGTCATGCGGTGTTCGTGGATGCGAAGAAGTTCTTGCCGCATATTCCTTACAATCAGTTCCCTGCGCATGCGCTGGCGGTTGAACTGTATTTGGAAGCTGGCGTTCGAGGGGTAGAAGTTGGATCGTTCTTGCTCGGGCGTGATCCGAAAACTGGAGAAAATCTGGAGTCACCAGTAGAGTTCCTCCGCTTGACTATTCCACGTCGTGTTTACACAGACAATCACTTGCGAGTGGTAGCCAACGCATTGATTAACATCTATCAGCGAAGAGAGCAGGTAAAAGGCTTGCAGTTCACCTATGAGCCACAGATTCTCCGCCACTTTACGGCAAGATTGGAGCCAGTAGTGGAAAGTACAGTTGCCGTAGAGTAAGGTGGTGTGGACAGAACTCTTACAGTGTTGGAAGCCTTATTTCTCTTGCGTCCAGCGGAAGTGGGAAGGATTGCGGGAGCACCAGAGGACGGTTTCACCTTTGGAACTATGCGCAACAAGAACAGCACGGCAAACGGGGCATACATCAATTAGCTTTTTCATTCTGAAACCACCTTGTTAGTTTTTCTGTCATCTAATAAGAACAGTATACACGAACTAAATGGTTCGTGTTAGAAAAACTAACATAAATATCTACCAAAAAAAAGTCACCCCATTCATAAGCGAATCGGGTGACTTTCTATGTGTAGCGATAAGGCTCTTACATCAGTTGTTCTGCTAATTTGCTCTTCACTATTTCTCTTGATTGCAGTCCTCGCATGGCTTCGACAGGAACACCATTTTTGAAAACCAACAGAGTCGGCAGGCCCATCACATTGAATTCAGCAGCCAATTCAGACTCTTCGTCTACATTCACTTTCAGAATCGATGCTTTTCCCTCGAATTCAACAGCCAAGTCATCTAAAATAGGCTCCTGGATTCGGCACGGAGCACACCAGGGTGCTCCGAAGTCAACTAATGTGACGCCTTGTTGTATCTCTTGAAAAAATGTATCTTTGGTAATTTTTCTCGCCATGTTCCTCACGCCTCCATCCGTTTTTACTGTTACTCACTCTTCTCGAACAGATCTGGATTCTCCGCACGAATCGCTTCAATGCGTTCCTCCAGGTTGGACCTGAGCATCGTCAACAGCTTCATCTGGTTGTCGATCTCTTCCAGCTTCTTCTTATACACCGGCAAGATTTCCTGACAGAATGCCTCCTTGTTCTTCATCACACAATGAAGAAAGCTCCCGATCTCATCCGTTGAGAGCCCCAACTGGAGGTAAAAGGAGATGGTATTTACTTGTTCGACAGCAAACGGGTGATATTCTCGATAGCCGTTTATTAGTCGTGCAGGGGAGAGCAGACCCTTTTGTTCGTAGTAGCGCAGCGAACGGATACTCACCCCTGTTAATCTGGAAAGCTCGCCAATCTTCACGGTCACAACTCCTGCTCTGCTCGAGATTTGTATTACCATTATAAACTGTGACATTAGCGTCAGGGTCAAGAAGAAAAAAAGCAAAAAGAAAAAAGACCAGAGAAGATTCTCTGGTCTTTTGAATCATTATTCGAAATCTGATTCCTTTTCAAAATAGATGATCGCTTGTTTCTCATCCTCCAACCAGGTAACATCTGCACCAAGTTGCTCACTTACGAAGACGAGGGGAACATAGAGAGTGCCGTTAACGTTGGAAGCTGCAACAGGAAGCTTCATTTCTTTCCCGTTTACGATAGCAATGTTGCTGTTCGCTTTCACCATGATTTTGTCTTTAGCTGTTGTTAATACAGACATCTTTGTTTTTGCATCATAGGTGATTGTGCCGCCTAATGTTTCACCGAGAAAACGGAAAGGCGCAATCGCCGTACCATTTGCCATGGCAGGACGCACATCTTTCACAGTCTCCCAATTCAGTTCTGTTGTATTGGTTTTCAGATCAAAAACAATAGTTCCTGTTTCGTTGCGTACAAACGCTTCTTTCAGGATGCGGTAGAAGAAGCCGTCCTGGTTAAATTCTTTAATCAGCTTCGGATTTTCTTCGATTTGCAATACGGAAATGGCTTGATCAGGCGTTGGCAAGGTGAAGGCAGTTGCCTTGCCCCAGTTCCAGGAATACTGGTCAGCTTCAAGTCCAAACGTAAGTGGTTCTTGTGTGTCACTACCCATATCTTTGAACGACAATTGCATGCTGGATGTAGAACGAACAGGCAGTTTATCGCTTGTGATGTAAGTATCAAGCTTCATAGTGAAGGATTCAAATCCTTCTTTCTTCGCATCTTCCAAAACCTTGTCGATGGAGGAAGTCTTCTCGAATTTGTCGATTTCTGCTTTGAGTCCTTCAATTCCTTTATCCACTAATGCTTCAGCATCTTTGCGTTCTTTGATTGGTGGGAAGAAGGACATTTCTTCTTCATCTTTTGCAATCGAAGAGTAGAACTCATTTGTCAGCATGAGTACGTCTACGGCAAACGTGCGAACATCTTTATTCATCGTTGCGTCTTTTGCTGTAAACAAAAGCATGGTCAGGATTTCTTTTGCATCAAGAGTCATGGTGATGTGTGTTGCGCTTACTTTTTCGCCATTTGGCAATTCAACTGTAGTTGTGCCGAGGTTCTTCGCATTGGAGAGCTTGTAACCATATTTGGCGATGTATTTTTTCATGAAGGAAATGGTCAAATCGTTTAATTTTTTCTGGAATTCCTTCATTTTTTCTGCATCGATCGCAGCATCAGCACTGCCCATTGAGTTGGCACTCAGGTATTTTTTGTCAATTGGCGTCTTGACGTATACATCTTGGTCGGCAATGAACAGTTCCAGAGCAGCTTTCTGCTCGCCCTTCCACATGTTGTGATCACGAAGGACTTTGTCATCATTCAGCGTAATCACATACTTGGCAGTTTTGAGATCACGTTGAGAACCTTCCAACGTTACACCACTTGTCAAAGCTGAAATAATTGCTAGAGCTTCTTCTTGCTCGTCTTCTCCAGCGTCTTTCATTGCTTTCTCGAAATCTCCAGTCAGTTTCAATGTGCCTTTGAAATCGTAGTTCTGCTTCTCCATGGAGGCCACGGCGGAGTCACGAACGAGGGCGGCTTCTTGGGAACAACCGGTTAGCAACAATAAGAATGCGAGCAGAAGTATACTACCTTTTTTCAACATCAAAATGATTCACCTCTTTTTTTCTGTTCAGACAACTAAACAAATCTAGTGACAAGATAAGTCGCATCATTTTCACAAAATGGGACTTACTGCCACTAGTACCTATACTATATACGATTGAAATGGAAAAAGGATGCAAATTTTATGTTGTTTTAGAAAGTTTTAGTGATTTTGAGCACAAAGTCCCTATTTTAATAAAAGGGTACGAGAGGAAGTTTTCGTGGTAAGATGGAAGAGATATAGTAAGGAACAAGGTTTTGCCAGAAAGGAAGTAGTAATCCATGTGGTCGTGGCTAGAACGATTTATTAAGAGCCTTCAGGCGGATATACAGGAAGAAAGTGAAAACAAGCAACCACGAGTGCCATCGTCCTCCAAACAACCGCAAACAAGAACCAAGAGCATCTATCCACGCGAACGTGAACGCACTCGTACCAATGCGGAGCAGGATGAATTGATTCGGGGACAATTTCGCTTTCCGGTTATCCCTGACCGAACCAATAAGCAAACTCGGCGAAAGGAAGCTGTGGAAGTAGAATCGCCGTTCGAGGTATACAAACAAAAACAGTCTCGTGACCGTTCGGATGAGGCGATGAAGCAAGCTTCCGCCAAGCATGAGCCTGTTACGAGCAAACAAGTGAAGGCGTTGTATCAAGAAAAAGAGTCTGCAGCGTTTGAACCAACGCATATTCTGTCGCCAATTTATGGAAAGATTGATCCAAATAAAACCGTGCCGATTGATCATCAATTGCTCTATCAGAGTAAAGAAGAAGAAATTCAGGAAGTTCAAGAAACTCAAGTAGTTCAAGAGACTCAAAAGGTACAAGAATTTCACGAAGATCAGGCTTCTACGCTGGATAATCAGCCAATTGAGGTCTTTTCCATGAGAGAAAAGGTAGAAATCGTAGATGACCTAGAGGAAGAAATTGAAGAAATTGAAGAAATTGAAGAAACAGTTGAAGAAACAGTTGAAGAAACAGTTGAAGAAACAGTTGAAGAAACAGTTGAAGAAACAGTCGAAGTACTATTCGAAGAAGCCTCTCCAGCAGTTGAGCTAATGTCAATAGATGCAGTTGAAGTGGTTGTCGAGGAAGAAGAGAAAGTAGAAGAGTTCAAGGAAATCCTTGAATTCAAGAAAATCAATGAATTCGAGGAAATCCGGGGATTCGAGGACGAGATCGCAAAAGCTACAACTTTTGAAGTAGTGTCTTCGATTCAACAAGTGGCTGTGAGTGCAGAGCGGGTGCCAGAAATAGCTCCATTTATTCCAGTCCAATCACCTGAAGCAGATCTTGCTCCAGTAGCAAGCCCTGAGATCACACCGGTGAGTACACCAGTATTTGTACCAGTCACTAGTCAACAATTTACACCAGTCACTAGTCAACAATTTACACCAGTATTTAGTCAGCAATTTGCATCAGAAACCAGACCAGAAATCGCACCAGTGACTATTCCAGAAATCACTTTACAAAATTCGAGTGAGCACGTTGACAGTGAGTATGAGTTTCCGAGCCTGTCTCTATTGGATTCTCCGCCTGTTCTGTCTGATGATTCTTATGAATATACGCTTCAACAAAAGCAACTGCTAGAGGAGACGCTGGAAAATTTCCACGTAAACGCACAGGTAGTAGGCATTGTAAAGGGACCAGCCGTAACCCGTTTCGAACTTCAACCGGCACCTGGCGTCAAGGTAAACAAAATTACGGGGTTGTCCGATGATATCAAATTAAATCTGGCAGCCAAGGATATTCGCATCGAAGCACCTATTCCAGGGCGCAACGCTGTAGGGATCGAGGTGCCTAATCTCAAGAGTGAACCGATTTTTCTTCGTCGAATTATTGGTTCCGAGAAGTTCCAGAATCACCCTTCACCGCTTGCGATTGCACTAGGTATGGATATCGGTGGAGAGCCGATTGTGGCAGATATCAAGAAAATGCCGCACGGATTGATTGCGGGTTCTACTGGTTCGGGAAAAAGTGTATGTATTAACTCCATCATCGTCAGTCTGCTGTACAAAGCAACTCCTGAACAGGTACGTCTTTTGCTGATTGATCCCAAAATGGTCGAGTTGGCACCGTATAACCATTTACCGCATCTGGTCACTCCGGTTGTAACAGACGCTAAACAGGCAACGGCTTCGCTCAAATGGGCGGTAGAAGAGATGGAAAAACGCTATGCTTTGTTTGTCGATGCAGGTGTCAGGGATATTGAGCGCTATAATAAACAGGCGGATCAGGAGCTTCCTTATATCGTTATTATTATCGATGAGTTGGCTGATCTGATGATGGTTTCGCCGCAAGATGTCGAGGACTGTATCATCCGAATTGCACAAAAGGCAAGGGCATGCGGCATTCACCTGCTGCTTGCTACTCAGCGTCCATCCGTCGATGTCATTACGGGAAATATCAAAGCAAACGTGCCTACACGTCTGGCTTTTGCCGTATTCTCGCAAATTGACTCTCGCACCATTCTCGATCAAAGCGGAGCCGAGCGATTGCTGGGTAGAGGGGATATGCTGTTTCTCGAAAGCGGCACAACGCCAATTCGCTTGCAAGGCAATTACGTGTCTGACGACGAGATTGATCGGGTTACAGAAATGATCAAGAACCAGCGAAAACCTGCTTATCTGTTCAGCAAAGAAGATTTGGAGCAGTCGGTTAATTCATACGACATGGGAGATGACAGCCTGTTCCATGAAGCGCTCGTATTTGTCGCCGAGCAGGGGCAAGCATCTGCTTCTTCGCTCCAGCGCCGCTTCCGAATTGGGTATAACCGTGCGGCCCGTCTGATTGATATGATGGAAGCAGAGGGATTCATTGCAGGACAAAGTGGCGGAAAACCAAGAGCAGTCTTGATTACCGTAGAAGATGCTCAAGCAATGGCGGAAGGTTCAACGCTTTTGTAGAGCAGGATTTAGGGGATTAACTGAAGAAGGGGAGCGTGTTTCGGTGTTGAGTCAATTTCAGAAAAGTTATCAATTGATCACTGAAGAGTTGGCACTGTTTAATGAGGAATATTATTTGTCCGTTTGGTGTATGCCGCTTCAAGAATATTCACAAGAACAGCGCGATTCCCTTTTTCATGCCCTGTTCGATTTTGACTGTGCCGATCTGGAATTGCAGGTAGATGTCTCAGAAGAATCCCGAGATATTTGGTACGTCCAGTTTCTGATTCCCTACATGTTCACAACTACCGAACAAGCAGAGAAGAGGCTGCAACGGGGAACTGCGTTTTTGATCGACCACATGCAGGAAAGTGGCTTTCAACTGTCGGCTGAACCATTAAAACAGGAGAACATTTATCATTATCTGAAAAGATATAACCCAGAGCTTGTGTAAAACTGCAGATGATCGGAAGTGGAAGCTTGGTTTTGGCGGGTTTCCACTTTTTTTATTTTCAGGAAAGATCTTATGTGTCACAAAAATCCGCTTGGCGGTGTCTAACTAGTGAAGAATGAGAAGGAGGGAGAGAATGGGAGTACGTGAACAGATGAAAAGAAATCATTCCGACCCAGAAGATTTCCAGTCAATCTTTCGTACACATTACCCGCAAGTGGTCCGATATATTATCCGTTTGGTCAAGGACCAAGCACTTGCTGAAGATATTGCGCAGGAAGTTTTTATGAAGCTGTATGCGACAAATATCCGAGAAATAGAAAATATATCAGCCTGGTTGATCAAGACGGCGGTTCATACGTCTTACAATACGTTGCGCCAGGAGAAGCGCAGGATGCTGCGAGAAGAAAAAGAGCATAGCAAAGAAACTGCGAACAGCCATTCAACAGAGGAAACCTGGCTTCAACTGGATGAGATTGATTCGGTGCGCCAAACACTGCACGACCTGAATGAGCGGGATCGGCTCCTGTTGCTGATGAAGTACTCCGGTTATGACTATCGTGAACTGGCAAAGGCTGCAGAAGTTGAAAGCAGCTCGATAGGAACATTACTGGCCAGAGCCAAAAAGCGATTTCGAGAATTTTACCTGCGGAAAAGGGGGCAAATGTAAATGAATTGTCCTGACTGGGGATACCTTCAAGCATACATCGATGGAGAGATTGGTCGTGAAGAGAGAAAGCAAATTGCGATTCATCTGGAGCAATGTGCAGCCTGTCGGGAATTGATGCATGAGTTGCGTCGTTTGGAAGAATGGACCGAGGTTGCGATACATGAGAGTATGTCTGCACCTGCGGCTGATTCTATTCAGATAGATGTAGACAGGGCATGGCATGCATTCCAGGAACGTATCTCTGATCACCAAAACGATATTCAACCATTCATGAAACCTGTTAAACGACAACAAACAAAAGGGAGATGGATTTCAATGAAGAACACCTATACGAAGTGGCTTTCAGGTGCAGCGGCGGTCGCACTACTTGCAGGGTCCTTGGCAATTCCTTCTGTGCAGGTTGCTGCAAGTAACTTCTTAACCATGTTTCGGATGGATAAGACTGAGCTGATTCGCTTGAGCGATAACGATTTGCATGAGATTCGCCAATGGATGGAAGAGGGCGGAGACGGTGGCAAGGAATTGGCTGGTTTGGGAAAAATGGAGATGAAAGATAACAAGCAAGAGACTTTCAAGAACGAACAGGCTGCTAGAAAAGCAGGCGTTGACGTACCAAAAGCTCCCAAAGGATATGATGTTGCATCGGTGGAGCGCAATAGTGACTGGAGGCTTACTTTTGAGCTTGATACCCAAAAAACCAACCGCTTCCTCAAAAAACTGAAATCGGACGTTACGTTTGATGATTCACTAAATGGAAAGGAATTCTCCTTGACGTTGCCTGAACAGGTACGCACCTATTTTGAACCTACTGAAGCAGAAGGTGGCAATCATATTACGTTTACCAAATCCGAGGCCCCTTCGCTGGAAGCACCCAAAGATGTAGACCTTGATCAATTGCGGGAAACGATCCTCCAACTGCCGTTTATTCCACGCAATGTCCAGAAGCAATTGGCTAGCATAGGGAACTGGAAAGAAACACTTCCGATCCCGTATGTGGAAGGTGAGGGAGAAGAAATTCAGATTGATGGAGTGAATGGGTTATTCAACAGTGAGAACAACTACGCTTACGCCATCTGGCAAAAGGACGGCAAGATGTACCAATTGGAAGCTTGGGGTAACTCCAACGATAAACCGATTGATCAAGAAGCTGTAATGGATCTGATCGAACAATTGAAAAAATAGGCTGAAAAAAAGAGGCTTATCTGTAAGCCTCTTTAGCCATGTTTGACGAGCAAAGGAGAGAGACTTGTGAGTGTTCGTGAGCAGGTAGCGGTAATAGAAACATTCGGATTAAGCAAGCAGTATGATGGAACGGCAGGATGCCACAATATAACCTTACAGGTACCCAAGGGAGTCGTATATGGATTTTTGGGTCCAAATGGGGCAGGCAAGAGTACATTCGTCCGCACCCTGCTAGGACTGATCAAGCCAACAGGTGGCACGGCTACGATTTTAGGAGAGCCAATCGGATCTGTACAGGCACGGAAGCGAATTGGCTATCTCCCTGAATTATTTCGTTATCCGGACTGGTTAACGGGGCGGCAGCTTCTAGAGTCTCATGCCGATTTGGCTAAAGTAGAAGTACGTGAACGCAAGGCACAAATCAATTATTATCTTGATCGAGTGGGGCTATCGCACCGTGCAGATCACAAAATCAAAGGATACTCCAAAGGCATGCAGCAGCGAATCGGTCTGGCAGCAGCATTACTCGGAAACCCAGAGCTTGTTTTCTTGGATGAGCCTACATCTGCACTCGATCCTATTGGCCGCAAAGAGGTACGTGAGTTGGTAGCAGAATTGCGTGACAGTGGGAAAACCATTTTCCTGAACAGCCATCTTTTAAGTGAAGTAGAGTCTATCTGCGACCATGTGGCAATTATTAACCGTGGGGAACTCGTCATTCAAGGAGAATGGCGATTGCTTGGAGCGTCTCTACCTCAGATAGACATCGAAATCGGATTGGAAGAAGCAGACACAAGCATCTGGGAAGAACTTCGCCCGATAGTACTAGAAGCACGATTGATTTCACGGAATGGAGAACGTACTAGCTGGCTCCTGACTTTATCTGAAATGGAACAGATCCCTGCCCTGGTGCATGGACTCAGCTCACGAAACGTAGATTTGTACCAGTTGAATCCGAGGAAGCCTCATTTGGAAGAAATCTTCATGCAATGTGTGTCAGGAAAAGGAGACTAAGCAATGTGGACAATTGCCAAACTAGCTTACAAGGAATTGTTATATAAACGTATCTTTCTGATCGCCATACTGATGTCTGTGGCGTATTTGTTGTTATATGGAGTTGCCACCCTTTTTGCAGCCGATCAAGCGAGTCAAGACTTTGCCAGTTCGCACAGAGATTTTGCCAGTATCAATTTGGAGTATCTGTTTCTCTCCACCCAGTTACTTGGCGCTGGACTATACCTTGCAAGTTTTATTACCGTATTGCTATCGATTCTGGGAAGCATCGGCAGTATTTCCAGTGAAATTGAAAGCCATCACATCGATACAATTCTGGCACGACCTATCCATCGCCACTCGATCGTACTAGGGAAGTACATCGGATTAGCAGGAATCCTGGCAGCCTATGCCTTGTTTTTATTTGCCGGAATTATTGGGATAAATGCATTTCTGGGCGGAAAGTATTTGTCAGTTGATCTTACTGCAGAACAGATTCTTTTGGCAGGCTTTCTGTTCATGCTGCAGCCGTTGATTGTAGTGGCGGTGAGCTTGTTTTTCAGTAGCCGGATGACGACCATTAACGGGGGAATCATTGTCATTATCCTGTACGGGATCAGCTTTATTGGCGGGTTTATTGAGCAGTTTGGTGCATTATTCGAAAATCAATCGCTCATTAATATAGGCATTATCACCAGCTTACTCTTTCCGTTGGACTCTTTGTTTCGTAAAATGACGTTATCCCTTTTTGAAGCTTCAGATGATCCCCTCTCTTTCGCATCACAAGGGATTTTTGCAAGTGCATCAACACCGAGTGATTTGATGGTTGGGTATGCACTGATTTACGGTTGTTGTGCATTGCTGGCAGCTATTCGTTTTTTTGGGCGTCGAGATTTGTAATGGTCGATTTTTCCTATAATAAGCTTGTTTAACTCTTTACGCAGGATTTCTTTTTCCAGTATACTGAAGATAAGAATAATAGAACGCTATTTCATCTGGTGAAACAGTTCAGTTTCTATTCCTTTTTAGAAAGAGGTGAGTGTACTGGAAGAAGATAAATCAACTGTACGTGCAGTAGACCGGGCTTTGGAGATTTTACTTTGTTTCACACAGGAACATGAACTCGGCTTAAGTGAGATCGCCAAGCGCATTTCCCTTCATAAAAGTACAGTCCACCGCTTGCTAGGATCTCTCGAAGCCAAAGGCTTTGTCATGCGTAATCCGGAGACAGAGAAGTTCAGACTGGGTTATCGAATTCTGGAACTCTCATCCAATCTGACACAATCAGATGACATGTCCATTGTACTATTGCCAGAAATGGAGAGATTACGTGATTTGGTTGGTGAGACGATCAGCTTGTATGTTCGGGATGGATCGGAACGCATCCGCATTCAAGCGGTTCAAAGCAATCAGCCGATTCGCAGAGTAGCTCCCATTGGCGCTCGCATGCCGCTTACCGTAGGTGCTTCGAGCAAGCTGCTGGTAGCGTATGAGGACGAAGAAACACAGGACAAAATTCTCCACGAAATCAGTTGGCCAGAAACCGTCGAGCGGGAGCAATTTTTGGCCCAACTCGAAATCATCCGCAAACAAGGATTTGCAACCAGTGTGGAAGAACGTGAAGTCGGAGCGGCTGCGGTTTCTGCCCCAATCTTTAACCGCAAAGGAAAAGTAATCGCTGCTTTATCCGTCTCTGGACCATCGAACAGACTGACACAGGAAAAAATGCAGGAAATCGCCGTACCTCTGGTTGAAGCAGCAACACGAATGGCGAAGATGATGAAGTAAGGAAAATTGAACAATCAATGAAAAGGAAGAAGACCCGTATGATACAGGGTCTTTTTTGTGTTCCAAAATTTACCTTAAAGTGCGATAATAGAAAGGTAATATATGTAAAAGAAAAATATGTATAAGGGAGATGGAAAGTTTGTTCAAAAAATGGATGTGTTTATCAGTTGCTGCTGTCATGTTATTCTTTGCGAGTGTGCCACAAGGGAGTGCAACTGAGGCAAATGAAGAGGCTGAAAACGCTGACAATATTGCTCGTGAGTATGGCTTGATCAATAATTATTCTTCAATGGGCGGTGAAGATTACGTCAATGTAATTACGAGAGATGGATCCATCAAGCAGTACAAAATTTTGGGTACAGCCAAAAAAGCACTAATGGAGATGGGGCGTTTTGACTTTTTCACCTATAAAGTAAGTGATGGGAACGTCATAAAATACGCTGTAAAAGAACTAATGGATGGAGCCGATGATGAACCTGAGAACGTAAAAATAAATCGAACACAGGCAGCCAAGGTTGATATGATTACAACTGCACGTGTAGATAAAGTAGATGACAAGAAGATTACATATAAAGTTGGAGATCAAGAGTATCATTACTACACGAGTTCAACAACGGCCTATTGGAACATGACTAATCTCAATACAGTCACAGGAGTGGAAGAAGGCGATTATGTTGTCCTGATCGATACTGACGATGATGGCAGTATGATCGACGATGTCATTGTGGTAACTGATCAGGATATGGTAGAAGAACTAGAGTATGATATGACCTCCTTTTTGAGTCAGCAATTTAAAACAGTACAATCATTAACTGCCGAAATGAGAAACTTTACGATGAAAAAAGGTGAGACTCTTCAAGTGGAGCTAACGGCAGAGTATACAGACGGTACAAGAGAAAATGTGGCGGAATTGGCTGCATGGGTCTCCAATAAATCAAATGTTGTAGCTGTCAAAAACGGTAAATTCACTGCAAAAAAAGCGGGAAATGCAATGATTACCGCCAAATATCAAGATGAAGAATACAATATCTACGTAACTGTTGAATAAGAAGAAGACCCAAGAGCAGCTCTCTTGGGTCTTTTTTGTGTCGTATTATTTTACAGTGACAGAAATGGTAGCTGTTTTTCCTCGATAGGTAGATTTAATCGTTGCCTTACCTGCTTTTTTTGCAAGCAATTGTCCTCAGACTCTCCTGTTTCGTAATTTTTTATGGTTGAGGAATTTCCACGAGCCAATCAACATTGTCGTAATACACTCCAGCGGTAGTTAAGGTAATGGTTAATTGCTCAGGTATTTCCGTGAATCCTTTGAGAACGATTTTGGCAGACATCTTGTTGATACCCTTTGATGGATCAATGGTTTCCAAAGTTACTTTTGATGCCTCATAATCCTTCATGTACTCCTTGCCTTGCTCATCTGTAAACTTGAATCCGCCTCCCATCGTAGTGACGATTTGCTCCGCTTCCAATACTGCCTGATTCTTTTCCTTGTCTACAGAGAAATTGGTAAAGGTATAACGGGTCCCATTGTATTCCAGGGTGACTGGCTTTTCCTTCAGGGTTTTTGGATTGATTACGATTTGTTTGCCGGGATATTCTGTCCGTTCAATTCCAATAAGCTTGAAGAACAGCTTCTTTTCTTTGCTAAACGGAGCATAGGATTGATGCCAGATTGTTTTTTCGCCTTTCTTCATATCTTCCTCTGTACGAGCAGAAACAGGCTGAAGCTTGATCTCCTTCTCACTTCCAGCACGAGAAGTTCCCAAAACAGTACCTTCTCCGTCAAGGATTTGGTAGTGAGGACGGTGATGGCTGAATACCGAGCTGTTGGGAAAGAAGAATTCTGGGTGATTTTGCATTTTTTCCTTCGCTTCCTTCGTCCACTCGGTCTGGATGTCAAAACTTGTTGCGGTAGGGGAAAACGTGACTTTTTGCAAGTCAATGCGCAAACCATCAGGGGTTGTATAGTTTTGTTGAATGGGAATTTCTTTGGTAGAAGCCAGGCTCTTCTCAAGATCGACTGGAACTTTTAGCTCCCACTTCCCTTTGACGGAGTTAATTTCATGTATGTTGATTGCAACGAATAACTTTTTGGAAACCTGATTTTCGTTTAGACTGAATGTCATGTCCGCATAGGGTGCATGTGGGATAACATCTTTAAAGCTTTGTTTAACATCACGTCCACTGTTTGTTTCATAAAGGATACTTGTCGATACTTCCTTGCCGTTCTCGTCGATCACTGTGAAAGTATCCTTTCCTTTTTGAAAATAGATATCAGTGCCCCAGACCTCTTTCTCGAACAGGCTTAGAGGATCAAGAGTTTCGCCTTTTTGGTTTTCAATACTGTAGGTAAAGATCAGACGATTGGAATCAGCCAAGACTTCCTTCACTTTCAAGGTAATTCCCTGATCGGTAACAGATGCTTGCGTTTCTTGAGAGAATCCTTGCTTCGCTGCCGACTGTAACCCCGTATCTAATGTCGGACGATCAAAAAGTGATTTGATATACTCCGCAAACGTAGGGGAGACTGCTGACCCGATTGAAACGGTTAGTGTTAGGGTAACGACGGTTGCAATCGCTACTTGTTTTAATCTCATCCACTGATTTCTCCTTTTCGAGTTACCTGTTGATTCACTCGCATTTGGTTGAGAAGAGAGTTCAGATTCAAGCCGGTAAGGCAATTCTTTTGCAAAAGTAAACAGGCTCTCGGGAACTTCAATACGTTCGAAGGCGCTGTCAATATCTTGTTTGTGTTGTTTATCCCATTGAGTCATCGTACTTCCTCCCGATTGTCTGACATGTAGAAGCGGCCAAGTTGAATGCGGGCGTGATACAATCTTGACTTGACCGTGCCTTCCTTAATTCCTAATAATTCAGCGATTTCTTCGATACTGTATTCCTGAAAGTAGTACAAAACAATAACAGTACGTTGATGGATCGTTAATTTGAGAATGTAATCAAGCAATTCATCGTACTGTTCGGAATCAATCAGCCTATCTACTGGAGACGGATCGTGCGATGAGAGCAGGGGTAGAACTTCTCCTGTTGTTTTTCGCTCACTTTCTTTGAGTTTTCGTCTGCATAAATCAAGTGAGCGATGGACAACCAGTCGATGAAACCATCCGCCGAACTGGTGAATTTCCTTTTGAACGGTTAAGTTTTGGTAAACTTCCAGCAAAGAGTTCTGAACCGCATCCTCTGCTTCAAAATGGGAGTGCAGAATGGTAAAAGCAGTTCGATATGCTTTTTTTAAATGTGGCTCAACCAACTGATAAAATGCTTCCTTGTTTCCATTTTGAAATTCCAACATCAAATTTGACTCGCGAGTCATGGTAAAACCTCCTTCTCCCTTTACTGAGTTGG
>NZ_JBNCMT010000049.1:0-29198 GCF_049846925.1 Brevibacillus nigriterrae | reverse complement strand
TTTAAATGCTCCACTTCGTTCCGCGACACTAAGGTAGGAATCTGAGCGGCTTACGCGTAGCGTAAGCCTTCGAACCCTCCCGTCCGATGCGGACTTGCAAGTCCCAATCCTCTTCCGCCGACACCGGTACATAAAAAAAAGCACCCACAAGGGGTGCGTTTTTTTATGTAGGTGGAGGCGGGGGGAGTCGTATCCATAAAAGTACTGAATTTTATTTAATCATTTTTACTATCCCAAGGAATTTTAAAACAACTCGACTAACCAGGGTGTCTCAGGATAAATTTGATATTTCCCTGTTGCTTTTGATTTACCTAGTCTCCCTATACAACAAAATGATTGATAATTCTCTTTCGCTTTTAAACTCATCAACTTGAACTCTGTTGGAAATTCAACTTGATACCTCTCGCTAAACACTACCGAAAAGATGTCATTACCATTAACATCTGCTGAATTAATATATCCGTAATCTGATCCAAATTTCATCGAAATGATAGGACCCTTTAAACAAATCAATTTTCCAAGTAAAGTCTCTGATAATTCATCTATATCTACTGTCCGAACTCTAGGGCTTCTTCTACCTTTATTCTTTCCATCTTCTTCAAATGTTATAACCTGACTGATGTTTGGATCAGATTTAGATCGGACTATTTCAGCTAGTTTACCCACATCGCCCTTCTCATTACTTGACTTTTTTGAATATTTAGGGTTAAAAGCTCTTTTCATTAATTCTTTTGCTCGTTTTCTATTAATTACAATAACGGAGTTTGGATCGTTAACATCTTCAACAATCGTAACTCCACCTCCAGGAGTCCTTTCAAACTCATAAGAGCAATTCCTTTTATGGTCATCTTTAGGCCAAGTTGAAAGATACGCATTTCCTTGATTATTTTTTGGGCGATGATGGCGTAGTCTAGCAGGACAATCTATAATCGGACAGTAAAGATGTTCTCTAAATGTGTTCACAAATTCATCTTTTGATTCTTCTCTGATTTGATACAGCCTTTCGGCACTTATATATTCTTTAAATTTTTTATTGGGACGGAAAGACGCCAACTTAATTTTCGCCATACTTTCACTCCAATTTTCGGGACATTAAAACCTTTGCTTTATACCATATTTATACAGCTATTAATACTCAATTGAAATATTTAACGCTACTTAAAAGTGACAGCTTTCCAACAATACTTTGTTCATATCGCTGTTTTTATTACAGAGTTACTAGTCAATAAACGCAGATTTACAACGATAAGGATAATTGAACTAAAAAACAGCCGGTATTCACCACGTTAAGGGTGTAACCGGCATAAATGGGTTATTAAGTAAACAGGATACAGCTAACGGATTAATATACCGACGCTAAGGCATTTGTTTCAAATGAAAAAGTCGGTTTTCTTATGCAAAAATGACAACTTGGAGAGTAGTTAGTATTACTTGATTATTATCTCCTAGGGCATGAGTCCGGTACAATACCGAACTCATGCCCTAGGAGCTGCTTAATTAAATAGAGTCTAACTAACTTTTTGGGGTCACTTCAAATTCGGCTCTACTTTATCTTTCCATTACGATGAAATCAGTTGTTGTTTAACCCCTAATATAGCTCTACTCCCTTCCGTCCGTATCAATACCAACCACTTTACTCCGTCGTTCCAATAGTAGGACATCTCTCCAGATACCCTGAAGCTTACCCAAACGCTCTCTTCTACCGACCTCTCGAAAGCCAAACTTCTTATGAAGGGTTAAACTTGCTTCATTTTCCGGAAAGACACCAGCGTTCAATGTCCAATATCCCTTTTCCTCTGACAAACCGATTAAAGAGGACATCAACTTACTTCCAATGCCTTTGCCATGCTCAGTCGGGAGTACATACACGCTTACTTCCCCTACGCCAGCATAAACACATCGATCTGATACTCTCGTTATTTTACACCAACCGACGATGTTTCCGTTCTGTTCTGCAACGAAATGACTTCCATCCACAATGTTGGATATCCACTTTTCATAGGATGGTGCACTTGTTTCAAATGTGGCATTTCCTGTTGCAATCCCCGCCTGGTAAACAAACTTTACTTGCTCCCAATCGCTTTCCTGAAACAATCTGATCTTCACGTTCATACGCCCCCTCGTTTCTTTCCTTACAACTGGAATATAAACATTCAAAAACAGCACCAGGAGTTTAACACCTGATGCTGTCTTCTACATTATTTACTACAACAAGAATCACCTTTGGAGTCTTCCTTAGTGCTCTCCGTCTCCTTCACATCTTTTACCTCTTCAATTTTCACATTGCAGCAAGAACTTTCCTCTTTTTTGAATAGATTCTTCAAGAAACTCATTGAAATCCCTCCTTATATGATATAGAACAAAAATCCAGATATAGTGGACATTGTAAACACAGAGCCTACAAAAGCGAATACCAGCTTTTTCTTAAATATACTGTTCAACAAGGTCAATTCTGGTAAACTTGCTCCCGCTGAACTGATCATTAATGCCATCACTGGCCCCAAAGCCATCCCTTTTGCAATCATGATTTGTGAGATAGGAATCATAGTGGAGAGCCTTACGTAGAGTGGAATTCCGATAATAGCAGCAACTGGAACCAACCACCATTTATCTCCACCCATGTAGGTCATGATCCACTCGGTAGGTACAGCCCCATGAATAACCGCACCAATACCAGCACCTATTAATAAGAACGGATAGACTGTTTTCATCAGTTGCATCGTTTCAGCGAATGCTGCCTTAACGTCAAATTTCCTCTCCGTACTCTGATAACCACTCATGATGACGTTCTTAACCTGGTGTTCAAACCCGAGCTTTTCAAGAGTAAAACCGATGATAACTGAAAGTACAGAGGTGATGATCGTGTAGGCCACTGCTACTTTAACCCCTAAAACAGCAGTCATTAATGTAATAATCGTTGGATCTAATACAGGGGAAGAAAACAAGAAGATCATTACAATTCCAAATCGAACTTTTTTGTTCAACATGGTAACAATAACCGGAATTGTAGAGCATGAACAAAATGGAGTGATAAATGCAAAAGCAAGTGCTACTATTGCACTGACCAATGGATGGCTTTTATCCATCAATTGCTCCATCTTCTCATAAGGAATCAGCCCTTGAAGAAGATTGATCAAAAAGGAAATCCCCACAAACAACAACGTTAACTCTAACGCAATACTGATAAAACTTTGAAACACCTCTGCCCACATACAATTCACCTCTATTTATTTGTAAAATGCAAGTATATATTCTATAAAATGAGCAAGCGTCTCCTTGCTCAAGTTAATGACTTACAACAAACTGTAGATTTAGACATGCACTCATTTAGCAATTTCACTGATTTAATAACCATCTCACGTTCAAACTCACTCATATAAGAAAAAACTTCGTCCAGATAACGATTCATTTCTTCATCGATGGTTGCAGCTACAAATTTTCCTTGCGTAGTGAGTGAGAGTATATACACTCTCTTGTCCTCAGGCAAAGGGGTTTTCTTTACGAGATCCATTTTGATCAAGTTCTGAATTTGCCGACTGAAGGTAGTAATATCTATCCCCAGTGTATCAGCAATTTGTTGCATCGAGGGGTTACCCTGACGATTGATTTCGTATAGGATATGGCTATGTACCAGGGAAATTTCCGCTCCGCCAATGGTACAGCAGTTCTTGTTAAGAAGTCCGAACCGCCTGGTCATTAGTTGGAACTGTTCACGTAGATTGCTCACTTTGTTTCACCCCTTGCTTACTTTATACACTCTTAATTTGTATTTTGCAACTATTTTTTAAAAATTATTGCAACACTTTAGTACAATTCACATTTGTCCTTTGTCGTTTATTGGCCTAAACAATGATTGTCGCTGGTTATTTCTTAGTTCCAGATATGCTTCCTCAAAGATTTGGGAAGTTTGTTTACCAAAGGAATCTAAATTCCCTCGGAAAAGAGATTCCTCCGCTTTCTCTTTTGCCTCATCGATCGTGTAGTTAAAAACTGTCATCAAGTGGTGGAAATACGAAATAAAATACTCCTTACTTAGGACACTTCCTCGATTTATCGTCATAGCTAATCCTACCCAACTAACTCATATTAAGAACCTAAGTATATAAGGTACCCATAAAGTGAATAAGATAATACCTGAGAAAATGCCCGGCAGGAAAACCGGGCATTTTCCCTTTCCTGCTCAGTTATGTCCTTTCTGCTCTTATCCGCAGCAGGGAGTATTCTCTTTTTCTGATTCCGTTCCACAACATGAAGGACCTGTGCTGCTGTTTTCATCTGTACCACAACATGATGTACTTTCCTTGTTTGCCGATTCACTTTTTACTTCTTCAATTTGTACCCCACAGCAATTTCCTTGTTCACTTTTTGATCCACCCAATAATTTTTTAATGATATTTGCCATTGTTCATTCCTCCTATTTATTTGTAATATTGTTCTAATCTTCTTATGATGTCGCTAACGATTGACATACCCTTTTCCAATGGTCGGTGGTGTATTTTTTCTACTGCATCTTCTGTGGTATGAATTCGAATAGCAGTAGGAAGAGTTGGTTTTTGCCCTAAGCCAATCGAAGGGATTCCGGCGTTGAGAAAAGCAACAGAATCGTCTCCTCCTGCGATCCATTTAACCTCAACACCGTGGCTCTTAATTACGTCGCTAGCTAAATCTGCCAACCATTCGCCATAATTTGTATGACCTGTTCTTAGCGCATTTAACTCATTTTCAAAACCTAAGCAATCAAGATTGATCGCAGCTGCCAATGGTACTGGGGGATTCGATACCAAATGTTTGGCTCCATGCATTCCAGACTCTTCTCCTGTTAAAAAGGCAACTAGGATGTTAAATGGCAATTTCTCTTCTCTATCTTTAAGTTGCCTCACAATCTCTAATAAGACTGCTACGCCTGAAGCGTTATCTATTGCTCCTGGAAATCGCACACCCGCTGGATCATCCCCAGATGATCATAATGGGCTGATAGTACTACTGTTCGTTCTGGGGCTATACCTGGAATAAATCCCAATACATTATGGCAAGTTAGTTTACTTGTAACCAACGGCAAATGAAAATCAACCAAAGATCCTTGTAGTTTTGCAATTGAAGAAGCCACAGAGCGTCGGATACGAAAAACTGGTATCTGGTTTTTTTCAGACCCAAAAATGGACTTATGGAAAAAGTTTGGTTCCCCACTTTCAATCAAAAGCGCAGCAACTCCGAATTCAACCGCTGAAGCAATTGTCCCCTTTACATCAAAATTTTCTGGACGTTCGGAGATCAATATGATTTTTCCTTTGTACTCTGAATGAGGAATCTCATCTGAATCACGAAGGACAAGTAACTTTCCCGAAACACTCCCTCCTGAGGTATAAGGTGTATATTCAGCAAAATCAATACGAGGCTTTAAAACCCTCCCATCAATAGTTAAGCTCACTGGACCTTGGAGTCTTGCAGCAGGTACCTCCACCGTAGTGAGAAACCCGTTCGTACCTACAGGCATTAGTCCTAAAGAATGCAAGGAACTCGACAGATAATGGGCGGCTTTAAAAGCACCTTCCGTTCCCGATAACCTTCCACTGAACTCGGGGCTACTTAACATCTGAATATCATGAAGTACCCGACTTAACTGCGTTGAAAGATTATATTTTTGAGTCTCAACGATAGCATTCTTCCCCCTTTCATTCCAGTGAGCATTTAAACTGCACAGCATGCAGTAGCTGGTGTTACTACCATTGGTTCACAACATTTCTCTGCTATGTTTGAGTCCTGTCGAATAGTTTGCTGCCATCCTATCCTTGATACTTGATCCAGTTGTTTTTTTCTGCCTTCAAACATCATTTCTGCAATAACATCGTGAAGCAACATGATAATTCCTCCTTTATTATTAATCAAAAATAATTGATTTTTACATCAAAAAAAATTGATTTATGTTACAAAAAAATTAGCAGCAATCGTTAGGACGGAAAACACAACATAACTCTTCCGATAGTATGTGGTTTACCTCTGCTTGATTAATTTCATAGTAGCAGAAGGTGCCTACTTCTTCTTTCTTAAGAAAGTTTGCATCAAGCAGGATTTTTAAATGATACGATAACTTTGATTGTGGCATCTCCATAATCTCAGATAAATCGCTGACACTTACTTTTCCACGCTGAGTAAGCACATACATGATCTTTAAGCGTTTTTGATCAGCAAAGGCTTTAAACTTTGCTTCATACTTCGTAAAGAAGGAATCAGGGATAGATGTTGTTGTGTTTAACAGTGGGAGTTCTTTCATGTGAAACCACCATTTCATTCATCAATTTTTTTTGATTTAATTGTATTGTATTTCCATCTATACATTATTGCAACAACTTTTTTTGATTTAACATAGTAAATCAAGCCCCTTTTTCATAAAGGGGCTTTGAATAGCTTTATCAGCAAACAAGATACTTATAACTTGACTAGCAACTTTGCTTACCCAAAACCACTAAACTACCTTCTTCTTCAGTTCCTTCAAAATCTAACGTAATACCTTGAACAGCGTCGACAACTCTCTGATCAATAGCAACAGTAAGGCCGTTCAAGGTTTCAATTTTATCTCCTTCTTGAGCTTCCTCAAGATTAATGTTCCAGTTCGGACCACAACATCCAGGGCCCGTAAATATAACACGCAACGTAGAGTTTCCGTTTTCTTTCATGGCTTTCTCAATGTAAGTTTTAGCAATATCAGTAATATTCATTTTCTTCTCTCCTAAAACGATTTTATTTGATCAATAATTTAATTTTACTACACGGCCCCAATAAAAACTGAAAACAGATTAGGTTTTCTTATCTAATTAAATCCTTTAACTGCTCATATCCAACGGTATCTTTACTTTTCCATGGAATAAGAATGAAACGGTTGTTTGATTTTTTCTCAACCTCTGCTATCCACTCCACCTCAGATAAGGCACGTCCCTGAAGGATTGGATCAGTAGTATTCGTTGCGTATAAACTTTGATTAATTACCCACCAACCAGGGGTTATACCCGCACGTTGTAAATCTACTTGCAGTCTACTTGCCTCATGTACTGGAGTTGCTTCCGCTAAAGTTACGATGACAACACTTGTTTCATTCGGATTTTTCAAGCGAGGTAACAACTCTTTTACTGATTTCGGTACTTCACCGGTTGAACGCTGGATTTCCTTATGATAAGCCTGTGCTGCATCTAATAAAAGAAGTGTATGACCCGTAGGAGCCGTATCAATCACAACGATTTCATGATCCGCTTTCTCCACAATATCTGCAAATGCACGGAATACCGCAATTTCTTCTGTACACGGTGATCGTAGGTCTTCTTCGAGGTACGCTAGACCTTCTTCATCTAAAAGGTCCCTAGACTGATTGATTACTTCTTGACGGTACTTCTCAACCTCTTCACTAGGATTGATCCTACTAACAGTGATATTTGTTGCTGCATTCTGCATCACATAATCGAGGTGAGCTGCCGGGTCTGTTGTAGTTAGATGTACCTTTTGTCCCTTTTCAGCTAATCCTGTAGCAATTGTAGAAGCAACAGTCGTTTTTCCAACCCCGCCTTTTCCCATCGTAAAGATAACTCGAAGCTTTCTTTCATTCAAATCATCGATTAGAGCTTTTAGAGAGAGCTCAGGTATTCTATTTTCTTCCCCTACTTGAACTGTGTGGGAAAGATCATGAGTAAAAAACATACGCAAATTTTGGATACCTGTTATGTTAAATGGTGCTAATGGAATGAAGTAAGTAGGAACCTTCTCTAATTCAATTGGAGTCTGAGATAATGCCTCTTGTTGTCGAGAAAAAAATGCTGTAGAGATCTCATCCGTGTCAACATAACTTCTCAAAACCCCATTAATAATAAGGATTTGGTTGTTGATTCCCAGTTCCCCAAGTTCTTTAGAAGCTCTTGCTGCCTCCAATAGTGGGGAAACATCAGGACGTGTAACCAGTACAAGAGTCGTTTTACTCGACTCAGATAGTGCTTTTACTGTTAGTTCATATCGATTCTTTTTATCACTTAAACCAGCAAGGGGTCCTAAGCATGAAGCTCCGTGAGTGCTTTCATCCAGAAATCCACTCCACGCAGTCGGTAATTGCAGTAAACGTAGGGTGTGGCCCGTAGGTGCGGTATCAAAGATAATATGATCGTATTGTTTGGTAAGTTCTTCATCAGTCAGTAAAGAGGAAAACTCATCAAATGCTGCAATTTCTACGGTACACGCTCCAGATAGCTGTTCTTCCATTTGTGAAATGACTGCTTCAGGTAGTTTTCCACGATAGGGACCAACTACTTTTTCTTTGTAGTCGGATGCAGCTGCTTCTGGATCAAGATTTGCGGCAAACAGGTTCTCAACATGTGGAATTGCCGTTGGCTTATTCGTCAATTCAATTTCAAAAACATCCTGCAAATTGGATGCGGGATCTGTACTTACAAGTAATACTCGTTTACCTTGATCGGCAAGATTCACAGCAGTTGCACAAGCAGTCGATGTCTTCCCTACTCCACCTTTTCCTGTAAAAAAAAGAAAGGGAGTCAGTTGTATTGCATTTGGATGAAAGATCGGACTCATTTGTTTACCTTCTTCCAATTTATTATTTACCTAAATCGATTCGAACACGAGGTTTTTGACTCAAATCCTCTTCCGTTATACCAGTTAACATTATTAAATCATGATTCGAAAGATATTCTTTCACTTTGACAACTTCGCCATCTACGAGCGTAATGGGTAAAACATCTGGTCCTTTTTCCATCAAAAGGGCATTTACAGTCTGATTTTTTGTAAAGATTTCCGTATCACTCGTCAGGTTATAGCGACGGATATCAAAACCCTTATTTTTCAGATTGTGTACAGCGGACGTGATCCGAATCAATTCAGGATCGACGCTTGGTCCACAAACTCCCGTAGGACAACACATGGCTGGATCAAAGATTTCAATTTTTTTCATCTGAATCGCTCCTTTATTTCCCTTCATTTACAAACTTTTCGATTCTGCCTTTAATAGCATCCCGAACGTTATGGAAGCTAGCTATGATTTCTTCTTCAGTACCAGTTGCTTTTGCTGGATCGTCAAATCCCCAATGCCATTTCACAACGTTCTTATTTGAGATAACAGGGCAATGTTCATCGGCATGACCACATAAGGTGATTACATAATCTGCACGGTTCAATGTTTCAGGGTCAATTACATCGGAAGTATGATTGGAAATATCAACTCCGGCTTCTTTCATTACTTGCACGGCACGTGGGTTTAAACCGTGTGCTTCTAGGCCAGCACTCTTTACTTCGTATTTATCGCCACCTAAAGCCTTTAAAAATCCATCTGCAATCTGACTACGGCAAGAGTTACCTGTGCACAAGAAGTATACTAGTGGTTTTTTTTCGCTCACGAAAATCGCTCCTTAATTTTTTATGAGTACATCAGTAAGGTGAGGTACAACCCTATCAATGTGATAAGTAAAGTTGGAATCGTTAAGATAATTCCGGTTTTGAAGTACTGCCCCCATGTAATTTTCACGCCTTTACTTGATAAAACGTGTAACCACAATAAGGTAGCAAGTGAACCAATTGGTGTGATTTTTGGCCCTAGATCACATCCGATAACATTTGCATAAATTAATGCTTCTCGAATTACTCCCTGCGTCTCAGTACCCTGAATAGCTAAAGCATCGATCATGACAGTCGGCATGTTATTCATAATGGAAGAGAGGATGGCACTTAGGAAGCCCATGCCAATCGTTGCGGCAAATAGTCCTTGATTCGCAATCACTTGAATAAGATCCCCTAAAATGTCAGTTAAACCTGCATTTCGTAGTCCATAAACCACAACATACATCCCGATAGAAAAGACTACTACTGCCCAAGGAGCACCTTTGATTAAATTAAGAGTTTCAACTTTTTGGCTCCCCCTTGCGGCAATAATAAATACTACTGCTGCAACTCCGGCTATAACTGAAACAGGGATGTGTAAAGTTTCACTAAGTAAATATCCGACAAGTAAGACACTCAAAATAACCCAAGATAATCGAAATAGTTTTGTATCTTTCAACGCTTCATGAGGCTTTTTCAAAATCGATAGGTCATAGTTTTGCGGGATGCTTTTACGGAAAAACAGAAAAAGAACGAGTAAACTTGCCCCAAGTGCGAATATGTTGGGGATCATCATTCTACTGGCATACTCTACAAAACCAATTTCAAAATAATCGGCTGATACAATGTTTACCAAGTTACTAACGATAAAAGGCAGTGACGTAGTATCCGCAATGAATCCACTCGCCATGATAAATGGAAGGATCATTTTTTCATCAAACTTCAACGCACGCACCTGAGCAAGAACAATTGGGGTGAGGATTAGAGCTGCTCCGTCATTGGCAAAGAATGCAGCAACAGCTGCACCAAGCAAGACGACATAAACAAACATTAATCGCCCATTTCCCTTGGCTAGTCGTGCCATATGAAGAGCTGACCATTCAAAAAATCCGATTTCATCTAGTATTAAGGAGATAAGAATTACCGCAACAAATGCTAACGTTGCATTCCAAACAATCCCCGTAACCGTCCAAACATCTTCAAATGTAACTACCCCGAAAATTAATGCAAGGATAGCTCCAGCTGTTGCTGACCACCCAATTGATAAACCCTTTGGTTGCCAAATTACAAAAGTAAGTGTTATCGCAAAAATGATAAATGCTGTCCAAATTAGTCCCACGTTGTATCCTCCCTATTCACAAGAAACCCGCAGCCCACGTTTTTCTAAATCATCAAGTAAGGGTTTTACATCAGGGACTTGTCGAAGAGCTTCTTGAACATATGGTTTATCTTCAATGTTCAGAGAATAAAATACCCAATTTTTCTTCTTCGTTTCCTTAACCACCCCATATGATTTCATTTTCCGTAAACTTTGAGACACTGCTGGTTGGGACGTTTGAAAAACCTCAACCAATTCACATACGCACATCTCCCCATGTTGCAAAAGAGCAAGTGTGAGTAAACGATTTCTATCCCCCAATAGCTTTAAAATCTCTACCATTACACTAAACTTTTCAATTTCCATCTCAGTAGCAATATGTTCAAGACTCATTAAGAAACACCACCAATAAACTATATAATAATATTTGAATATAACTATACGCTTCTGCAACTTGACCTGCAACCACTTTCACATTCTTTTCATAATGTCTTAATATTCCTCTTCCAAAACCAACCAGACTAACAGCATTAGGTTCTTAGGGGTACAGCCGAGATACGTGTAAAAATGGGTCACACGCTGGATTAAATTTCCATTTGTGATCTTTTCATTATGGGGTGCCGCCAGCAAAACGCGGTTTACAACGCTAAGAAGTTTTGGCCATAAAAATAGCCGGTTTTCACCACTAAGGTTTAACCGGCTTCAGTTTTGATTATAGGGGTTCAGTCTACCAACCAAACACAGACCTTGTACGCTCAGGATTATGTCTCTCCCATAACTTCCCCTGTTTTAGATATATCGTATCCTCCCATCCCGTCGATCTCATTTCGAAATTCACGTGATCTCAGAACGGAAACAAGAGTTTGAAATATTGGTTTTTCCAGGTCTTCTTTGTAGAGAACGAGGTCATATCGTTCTTTCTGAAGAGGTATAAACTCTACCTCTCTTACTTGCAGAGCGGCTTTTTCTGTGCCCACCCCTACATCCGCAACTCCTCTAGCCACAGCACTTGCAACTGCGATATGACTCATTTCTTCGTTGTCATACCCTTGAATTAGTTTTGGATCTAGGTTTGAATGGCGTAATCGTTCATCTAATAATACACGTGTACCAGATCCTTTCTCCCGGTTCACAAAGCGAACGTCTGGCCGTAACAAGTCTTCCCATTTCAAAATAGACTTTGGATTACCTGGGGCAACATAAAAACCCTGTGTACGGTATACCAGGTTAATTACGACTACTCGCTGCCCTGGCAACATGCGACGTACATAGGGCAGATTATATTCGCCAGTTTCTGCGTCTAGTAAATGTGTTGCCGTTGCGTTTGCGGTCCCTCGATAAAGCGCAAATAAGCCATCAACGCTCCCAACATAGGATCGTAATGAGCGAATTAACGGGCTTTGTTTTTCCATATGCCGAGTCAAAACATCTAAAACGACATCTTGTCCACATAGAATCAGACCTTGTGACTCTAGAATGAGTCTCTCTATATTAACTGGTCCAGAGGGGGTTACAGTTTTGCTTATAGGTAATGTCGATTTTGTATAAATCTCAAGATCAGCAGGATTTACGCGGATCTTCTTCCCTACACGATAGGAAGGGATTTCTCCTCGACGAATTAACTCATAAACAGTTCCCTTAGAGATTTTTAATATTTTGGATATTTCTTCTGGAGAATATGACAATGAATCGCTCATTTGTACACCTCTATATTTACGTCTCCTACATAAACTCATTCTTGTAAATAATTATATCATATCGTAAACTTAAATCGAAATTCATTCTGTTTAGTATCAAATAGAGTGATTTAGTTATGTTTTGTACAAAAAAGGAGAGGGAATCGTGAAACAAAGAATTCGTTTGTTATGTTTTGTTATGATTAGTATTATGTTTGTATGGATCTCTGGGTGTTCTTCACACTCCGCAACAGAAAATGAAAAAGCTACTCCTCCATCATCAAATGAGCGGAAAATAACAGTGGCAGCAGCATCAGATTTAACCCATGCGTTTACAGAAATTGGACAAGTTTTTGAAAAGAAAACAAACAGCAAAGTGGTATTCACCTTCGGTTCTACAGGATCACTGGCAACACAAATTGAAAATGGGGCTCCTTTCGATGTATTTGCCGCAGCCAATATCACCTTTGTTGACAATTTAAAGAAAAAAGGAAAAGTCATACCTGATACACAACAATTGTATGCACAAGGACGTATTGGACTTGCTGTTCCAATAAAAAGCACATATCAGGTTCGAGAACTTAAAGATCTTTTAGATCCACAGATTAAAAAAATTGCGATTGCCAATCCTGAACATGCTCCATACGGTATGGCTGCCAAACAGGCACTTGAAAAGGCCGGATTATGGGAAAAAGTAAAAGACAAATTGGTATTTGGCAAAAATATCTCTGAAACGTTGACCTTCGTTCTCACAGGGAATGCAGAGGCTGGAATTATCGCACAGTCCATCGCCAAAGAGGATGAAGTGACATTTCAATTGATTGACCCATCTATGCACAAACCACTTAATCAATCAATAGCTGTTATTCAAGGAACCAAGGAAGAAGAACTAGCCCGTCAATTCATTACATTTGTAAATGAACCAGAAAGCCGTAAAATCATGCAGAAATATGGTTTTGCCCCTCCTCCAGAGGAGAGTAAATAACGAGGAGAAGCTAACATGGAGGACCTCAACTTATTTCCATTGTTTCTGTCTTTAAAGGTAGCCTTATTGGCAACGATATTTGGGATGATGATAGGACTCCCCGTGGCTTACTATTTAAGCAAAACGAAGAGTAAACTATCAGACATAATTGATACAATGATCACATTACCCATTGTGTTGCCACCGACTGTACTTGGGTATTATTTACTTGTGATACTAGGACGGGAAAGTTGGATCGGACGATTCCTTGAAGAAAAGTTTCAGATCATGCTTGTATTTACCCCGACAGGTGCGGTGATTGCCGCATCTGTCGTTTCTATTCCGTACCTGATCAAGTCAGCAAGAGCTGCCTTTTCAGAAGTTGGGCGCGACATGATTCATGCAGCCACGTTACTTGGACGGAGTGAGTTGAATATTTTCTTCTCGATTATCGTTCCACTGGCATGGCGCGGGATTGCATCAGGCATTATTTTGTCATTCGCTCGGGCACTAGGAGATTTTGGCACAACTTTAATGGTTTCTGGCAGCATTCCAGATCGAACATTGACAATGCCAATCGCCATCTATGATGCCATGCAAACTGGGAACACGGCATTAACAAACCAGTTAGTTCTGATCATGACAGCCGTATCAATTGTCGTATTGTTCACACTGAACCGGTTGGAAAAGCGTATGGGAAAGAAGGGGTTTTAGTCAAATGCTTGAGGTATCTATTTCCAAACAATTGGATTCCTTTACACTTCACTCAGCTTTTTCTGTCGGCAAAGAAATGGTCGGAATTCTTGGTCCGTCTGGATGTGGGAAGAGTATGACGTTACGGTGCATCGCAGGCTTGCTTCGACCTGATGAGGGGCGAATTGTTTTAAATGGGAAGGTAATTTTCGATGCTACACAAAACATCCATATCGCACCCCGTATTCGAAATATTGGATATGTATTTCAGAATTATGCGCTTTTCCCCCATCTGACCGTTAGTCAAAATATTTCCTTCGGCTTAAAACATTTGGACAATAAAGAACGACAAAGCCTAGTCTGTGACATGATTGAAAAGATGCAATTGCATGGTCTTCAAAGTCGTTACCCAAGTGAGCTTTCCGGTGGACAACAACAACGTGTAGCATTAGCACGTACCCTCATCACTCGGCCCGAACTATTACTGCTGGATGAACCTTTCTCTGCGGTTGACAGCCATGTGAAATCACTTTTGGAACAAGAACTCCTATCGATGATTCGAGAAAACTACTCGGGAACAGTGCTACTTGTTACACATAATATCGATGAAGCCTATCGATTGTGTAATCGCATGATGATTTATGCGAATGGACAAATCGTACAAATGGGTTCTAAAGAAGAACTGTTACGCAATCCGGTAAACCTTACTGCCTCTCAAATAACTGGTTGCAAAAACCTTCTTCCGGTTGAGATTGAGAAGAGTGACGGTGAGAAAACACTAGTTCGCTTGCATAACATGCAACTTTACATTTCACAGAAGAGTTCATTAAAAACAAAATCCGGATTAGTTGGGGCTCGCTCGCATCATGTTCAGGTTGGAATGGAACCTTTCGGAACGAATAATAGTTTCTCTTGTCAAATTAAAGAGGTTAGCGAAGGTCTTTTTTCAGTAACACTCTTTCTACAATACGAAGGTTACATTATCCAGGCTGATATTTCAGAATCACAGTGGATAATGTTAAAGAAAAACAAAATAAGTACGGTTTTTGTCCACATTCCACCAGAAAACCTGTTCTTAATTGAAGATGATTATTTAAAAGCCAGTACACTTGGTGAGGGGAATAATATTGAACAAAAATAAATCATTCTGGGCTGTTACAACAGCTATACCTATCGGATGTCTCGGGGGACTAATAGGACTTGGCGGAGCCGAGTTTCGCCTTCCCGTTCTCGTTGGATTGTTCAAATATTCGGCACGTCAAGCAGTTTCTTTGAACTTAGCTGTTAGCTTGATAACAGTAATCTCATCCCTAATTTTTCGATTACCACAAGCTCCTTTACAGGATCTTCTTGCTGAATCACCCGTCATCCTTGCGCTCATCTCCGGTGGTATACTTGGTGCCAATGCAGGAGCACAATATGCAAAACACTTGACGGAACGAGCGTTGGAGAAAGTCATTTTAGTATTGCTTGTAGCCATAGGTTGTTTACTACTAATCGAATCGGTTTTTGCTTTGAATCCCCATGGGTTATCTATGTCTATACTTACTTCAATAGTTGTTGGAATTATAATGGGAACCATCATTGGTGCTGTTAGTAGTCTGCTCGGTGTAGCAGGTGGTGAACTTATTATTCCGACCCTGATACTTATTTTTGGAGTGGATATCAAGGTGGCTGGTACCGCGAGTCTCTTGATAAGTTTACCTACTGTAATGATTGGTTTATTACGTCATCGAAAAAACGGTGCATTTCAGAAAAAAGAAGACCTAACTCAGTTAGTTCTACCGATGGGATTCGGTTCCATTATCGGAGCTCTCATTGGGGGTATGTTAATGGGGGCCGTTTCGAATAGTCTACTGAAGCTTATCTTGGGGCTGATTCTGATCATATCTGCATGCAAGATGTATCTAAAAGTTCGGAAGAAAGAACAGCACAAAAAATAGGAATGGGGTCCTGCAAACAATTTAATTTTGTACGCTAAGCCCTGATTGACAGAAAAAACGCCGGTATCCTTAGCGTATAGGTTACCGGTCTATTAGGGGGCCGCCAATATTTTAACGAAAATATACGCTAAGCCTTTAAGCGACTCCAACTTAGCATATGCTACTACTCTAAGCAATTCATATAACTACCGGTATGGATTCTATATAGAGAGAACATGATGTCAATTTCTTGGAGCCCATAACATGACCGATACGCCGATTACACAGATCGCAGCACCGATCCAATCGTAGAGATCAGGTGTCTTTTTATCGATTCCCCATCCCCATAGAACAGACAAAACAATAAATACCCCGCCGTATGCCGCGTATACCCGACCGAAAGAAGGAAAGGATTGAATAGTAGCGATCACACCATAAAGTGCCAGCAATATACCGCCAACCCCACCTAACCAAAAAGATTTCCCTTCCCTTAGCCAAAGCCATATAAGATACCCTCCCCCTATTTCTGCCAATCCGGCAAGAATAAAAATAAAAGCGGCTTTAAACATTCTCTTGCACCTCTTCGTTTGAATTATATTTGTTTTACCCATCTAAAGGAGCGATATCGAATAAATAGAATCACCGCCCGTATGTAGTTATCCATTGCAATTGCAATCCATGCTCCTACCAACCCCCAACCTAAATGAACACCGAGAATATACACTCCAAGAGTTCGTATCCCCCAAATGCCAAACCAGGTTACATACATAGGGAACTTTGTATCGCCTCCGGATTGTAAAATAGCAGTAAGAGCAGTCACTGCCCCGGTTGCTGGTTGAGCAATTACATCAATGAACAAGATGGTTACGATTAGCCTAATAACAAATGGGTCGTCCGTGAATAGATGAGTAGCAGTAAATGATATGCTCCATACGATGACCAGCACTGCCGTCATCACAAGAGAACTGACCCAAATTGCTACCGTTCCTAAGTTCTTTGTTTCCTCGATCTGCTTTGCCCCTATACTTTTCCCGATCAATGTCGTTGTTGCTACCGTGAGTCCAGTCCCCACAATCGTTGAAAACATCGTAAAATTACCCGTTAACGTATGAGCTGCATAAACTTCGGTACCCATCCGGATAATCATACCAAAATAAAGGATTTGCCCCGTTCTCATAAATAAACGTTCAAGAGCAGCAGGTGTTGCCAACCGACTCAATTTTGCGAGAAGGTCACGACGAATAGACCAAAGGCGCAGTTGTGAAATCACTCTTCGATTATGTAGATACCACAAGAGAAAAAAAACGCTGAAAAGTCTGGACAATAATGTAGCCATTGCAGCACCTTTAATTCCAAAACCGTCGAAGAACACACCGAAAATTAACACGTAATCGAGCACAATATGTACGGTGTTCATCCAAAGAGCAACGCGCAAGGGCGTTCGTGTGTCCCCCGATCCGCGCAGTATGGCTCCTGCAGTAAAGAATAGGGATAATACGATAGATGGGACAGCAACGATTTGGAAGTATGGAATCCCGACTTGAAGAACATCTGGGCTTGCCCCCATTATGGACATCATAGATTCCGAAAAAAAGAATGAGATGGCGCCAAGAACAAGACCTACAAACAGTGATAGCAAGATCGCTTGAGAGGTGATATCTCGGACTTTGGCACCGTTGTTTTCACCGATTGCACGAGAAATAAAGATGGTTGAAGCTGTTGCTATCGACATAAATACAGCAAAGTAAATTTGCATGATTGCATTCGTCACACCAACGGCCGCTACTTCTGAAAGCCCCAGCTTGGAAATAAAAAGGGTATCAACAAAACCAACAGCACTGATGAGAAAATTTTCGACAATTGCTGGCCAAGCCAAAAGCAATATGCTCTTCGTAGCAAGAGTATTTTTCAATGAGATACACAACCTTATCATGGGGTCCCGTCTTTTTACGTCAGAAAATATACGCTAAGCGAATAATGATCATGAAGAAGCCGGTTTCTCCTACTCGGGGTAGCACCGAGATACGTGTAAAATTGAATCACAAGCATTAGTGGACATTATTTGAATGAAAATTATGCTTCTATGAATTGTCTATGGGTAGCTATTCAAAAGTTCTTATTGCCTATTAAAAATAAGCAAACAGATAAGAAGGGGCTGTCTAAAAAGGGCAAATCCGCTAACATCCAAAAATCAGAAACGTTGATTTATCAAGGTTTTGATATGCAAAAGGAGCGTCTCCTAGTCGGAAAAATCGACTTTTGAGACAGCCCCTTCTTTATCTGTTAATTTACTTTACTATAAGAACGGGGCATTCTGCTCGTTTAGCAACTTTATGACTTACACTACCTAGTATAAATGTTTGGAAATTATTTAGTTCTCTACTACCTAGCACCACACAATCGTAATCCTGTTCATTAGCCAACTTGATAATAGTAGGGCCTGGTTCACCATGAAGAATTTTGACTTTATACTGCACCGCACTCTCAACTAGTAGATCAAGTACAGGTTTTATTCTTTCATTTCTTTTTTCAGCTAATGTAAGATCGTTACCGTAATGTAATACATCTGACTTTGATGTTTCTCCATTAACTACATAAACAACATCAATCATACCATCAAATTTTTTCGCTAATTCAATTGCACTTCTTGCAGATCGAATTGAATGCTCAGATCCATCAGTAGCTAATAAAATTTTCTTGAACAAACATTCCCACCTCCAGTACGGATCTTTTAATGACCTGAGCTTTTTGCAAGACCACCAATCCGTTTTTTCAATTGTAAGCTCTCTTTATTCAATCCAGTAATGACTACCTTTATGTTATTTTGTTCGAATTTCGTCTCTATTTTATCTAATGCTCCAATTGCAGAATCATCCCAAAGATGTGCTTCTGATAAATCAAGTTCAACCTCCTTCACAGAGTCATTAAAAGTGAATTTTTGTGGTAAATCAGTAACCGAAGCAAAGAAGATTTGTCCTCTTACTTTGTATATCTTCTTTGTACCGTTTTGGACTAGTTTTTCTTCCACATGAGTTTTTGATATTTTCGCTGCAAAGAAGATTGCACTTAGTATTACTCCTGCAAAAACGCCTTTTGATAAATCATGTGTAAAGACCACAGTCCCCACAGTAACTAGCATGACAATCGCATCAGTTCGCGGAATTTATGGAGGGTTTTTAACGAACTCCAATCAAACGTTCCAATAGAAACCATGATCATAACACCAACCAAAGCAGCCATAGGTATTTGTACTACGATTCCACCTAACACCATAATCAAGAACATGAGAAATACACCAGCAACCAAAGCAGATAAACGACCTCTTCCGCCAGACTTAACATTAATTACAGATTGACCAATCATGGCACAACCTGCCATTCCTCCGAAAAATCCAGTAACTATGTTCGCATAGCCTTGCCCACGACTCTCTTTGTTCTTGTCACTTTCCGTATCAGTCATATCATCCACAATAGTGGCTGTTAACAATGATTCAAGTAATCCCACGATAGCTAGTGCTAGTGAGTAAGGTAAAATAATGAGCAGAGTTTCAAGTGTAAATGGAACAGATGGGATCATGAAAAAAGGCAGACTTTGCGTTAATGCACCTAAATCTCCAACTGTTCGAATGTTTACATCACCAAATATTGCAATTAAAGTTACTACAATAATGGCAACAAGTGCCGATGGAATAGCTGTTGTTAATTTCGGAAGAAGATAAATAATAGCCAGAGTAATACCTACTAACGCATACATTATCCATGTTTCGCCAATGAAGTGTTGCAATTGAGCCGTAAAGATGAGAATAGCTAGAGCATTGACGAATCCTACCATAACTGATCTAGGGACAAATTTCATGAAACTAGCTAGTTTCAAATACCCGAACAAAACTTGTATAAAACCCGTTAGAATCGTTGCCGCAAACAAATACTGTATACCATGATCGGTAACTAACGTGACCATAAGGAGCGCCATAGCTCCTGTGGCAGCTGAAATCATACCAGGTCTTCCACCAACAAAAGCAATAATGACAGCGATACAAAATGATGCATATAAACCGACCATTGGGTCTACTCCTGCAATGATAGAAAAAGCAATAGCTTCTGGGATTAAAGCTAAAGCTACTACAATACCAGAGAGGATATCTCCTTTCAGATTTCCAAACCATTCCTGTCTAAGTGTTTGAAAATTCAAAATAACACCTCTTTCTAAGAATAAATAGTAATGGCTTTTGACTCTCACAAAAGCCAGGGCCGTTTTCAACATTTTGAATCATATCACGCTAAAAAACTTTTACAAAATGAAATGTAAGTGATTATTTCGATGATTATCTTTGTTTTCCTCTTCTTTACTCTTTCATTCGCTACATATCTACATTTTATAACTGAGTATAACTGAGTATAACCATTTATAATTTGATATATTTCAACAAATGTAGTATCATAGCTTTTGTGATAAATTTAGGCTGGAGGCTTTATTGATGACACAGGAGATTATGACTATCTCTCAGGTTGCCGAATATTTGCAATTAAGTGAAATGTCAACGTATAAATTGGTTCAAACCGGAAAAATACCAGGATTTAAGATAGGACGTCATTGGAGAGTAAAAAGAAGATCTCGGAGTTTTTATTGAGAAACTCAAAAACGGGGAAAGGTTATAAAAATACCCAAGTATCATGATAGTAGCCACTAGATCGATTATTGAACGCATAAGACAATATAGTATCTTTAGCTAATCATATTGAAGGAAAGTCATACTAACGAATGAATAATTTTCGTTTTTTTGGAGGAGCCTGTCACCAAGGGATAGTTATGCCCTTTTGGTAACAGGCTCCTTTTTGTATTTCTTATGTTGTCAAATTATAAGAAGAGAAAGGTGATCTTATTGTGTTAATTCTTCAATTAGCTATTATTCTAATTGCATCTAAAATTGCGGGAGATGTAAGCGTACGGTTAGGTCAACCCTCCGTACTTGGTAAGCTATTAATTGGAATCGTATTAGGACCTTCGGTTTTGGGATTGGTGACGGATACAGAAATATTAAATGAAATAAGCCAGATCGGTGTCATCCTTCTTATGTTCATTGCAGGATTAGAAACGGATATCGATGAGTTTAAACGGACTGGAAGAACTTCTACGTTTGTAGGTATTGGTGGGATTGTGGTTCCACTTGTTTTAGGATACGTAGCTGGTATGATGATAAATCTTTCTTCGATACAGTCTTGGTTTTTAGGATTATTATTATCCGCAACAAGTGTGAGTATCTCTGTTCAAGCTTTAAAAGAGATGAACCAATTAAAAACACGAGAAGGAGCAACGATCTTAGGAGCAGCCGTAATTGATGATGTTGTTGTGATTCTTGCTTTAGCGTTCTTAATGAGTTTGTCTGGTGGAGACGTGAATTTAGGAACCCTTATCATAAAAAAAGCAGTCTATTTTGCTGGAGCAATTCTAGTTGGGTGGAAAGTCGTACCATGGTTTTTGGAAAAATTTGCACCATTAAAAGTAACTGAATCTGTCATCTCATCTGCTTTGATTGTGTGTTTTGTTTATGCATATATCGCAGATTATACAGGAGTTGCAGCGATTATCGGAGCTTATATAGCTGGAGTAGTAATCAGTTTAACTGATTATAAACACGAGATATTTGAAAAGGTTGAAACCATTAGTTATTCCATTTTCGTACCAGTATTTTTTACATCTATTGGTATCACAGCTCAGTTTACTGGTTTATCTGAAAATGTAGGTCTCATTGTCCTATTAAGCATTCTAGCCATCTTAACAAAACTAATGGGAGCATCCATCGGTGCAAAACTATCGGGATTCTCTTGGAATAGCTCATTAGGTATTGGTTCAGCAATGGTGTCTCGGGGCGAAGTGTCATTAATTATAGCAGCTATCGGTTTAGAAGCCGACCTGTTGAGTCAAGATATGTTTGCCGTTCTTGTGGTTGTCATTCTTGTAACTACTATTATAACTCCACCTATGATGAAGTGGTTCTTTAAAACCAAAATGGAGGATGTAGGAAAGAATGCATGAGCAATTCATGAAACTTATCACTCGGAGTAAAAAAGAAAGACACAAACAAAATCGGAACATTCTTAGAGTAAGAAAAAAGACTAGTCCCAGAAAATGTAATAATGTGTGTCCACCCTCTTTTGTTGGATGAATCATCTCCTAGTAGATCTTCTAATTAAAATTGCTTAATTACAATGTCCACTAAATTATATTAGTGGACATTGAACATATTCTAAACTAGGTGTTGATGTCCGCTAATGTTCACGCTAAGATAAAATTACCATGTCCGCTAATGTAATTCAATAGTTTGGAGGGTTCGCAATGAATGGAATTGGAGTTTCGGAACAAGGTAAAAAAATCATTCATAACTTTATTCACAATCTTGAAACTAAAGAAGATTTGAATCCAAAAACTGTAAAAGAGTATGCCGGAGATTTGAAGCACTTTATTGGATGGTTTGAGGGGAAACAAGCATCTGAAGAAACGATAACATTCCGTATCGAAGATGTGGCCACTCCTACCATCACGCGGTACCGGGAAGTCACCCAGAGAGAGATGAAACTGAAACCCGCCACCATAAACCGAAGGATTCTTACGCTGAAACGATTCTTTGAGTGGGCTACATCCGAAGGATTCTTACGCCGTGATCCGTCCAAGCCGGTGAAGTTGGTACCAGAAGAAAAAGCAAGCCCTCGACAGATGTCGGAAAAAGAAGAAGCTGCTTTAATTGCTGCTGTGGAACATAACGGATCAATCCGGGACCAAACGATTATCACCTTAATGCTACACACCGGTTTGAGAACAATGGAAGTCTGCGATCTGTCTCCTAATGATGTTGTCATCGGAAAACGCAGCGGACAATTGATGGTTCGCTCTGGAAAACGAAATAAACAGCGCGAAGTGCCACTAAACTCCACATGTAGAGCTGCGCTTGAAAGATATATGGCTCAATTAAAGAATGATTCCCTATTTTTGTTTCCATCCGAGAAAACTGGCGATCGATTAACGGAACGTGCTTTGCGGCATCTCATTCAAAAATACATGAAATTAGCTCGACTAGAAGGATTAAGTGCACACGATTTGCGGCATCGATTCGGCTATGTCATGGCCGAAAATACCCCACTACATCGGTTAGCACAAATAATGGGACATGACAGCTTAGACACAACCATGATCTATGTCAAAGCTACTCGTTCTGATCTACAATCCGAAGTAGAAAAAATAGCTTGGCAATGAGCCTATGAGGAGGAACAGAAGTGGCATCGATTGAACGTACAGCCTATCCTCGGTTTAAACGAAACCCATCTTCTAAAGAACTTCATGAGGTTTATGCACCAACATCAGATGAAATTCAGTTTGCTCATTCTGTAGCTCGTGGAACTGTGCCAGTTTTAAGCCTCTTGGTCATGATGAAATCCTTTCAACGCCTTGGCTACTTCCCACGGCCAAAAGATATACCTATTATCATTGTAAGTCACATACGTTCTTCCTTAAACTTAGCAAATGATGTGGAGCCAAATTTTCTTTCTAAATCACTATATCGGCATCAGAAAGCCATTCGAGAATATTTGAAGGTAATTCCTTACGGAAAATATCCTCTACATATTGCCACCACAGCCGTTTACAAAGCAGCTCAAGTTATGGATAACCCGGCAGACCTTATTAACGTAGCTATTGCAGAAATGATTAAAGAACGATGTGAACTGCCAGCGTTTAGTACCTTGGATCGGTTAACTCGTCGAATTAGATCATTAGTCAATTACCGATTTTTCAATGAGGTATTACAACGCCTTTCTCATGACGAAATAAACCTTCTTGATCAATTATTGGTTACTCCTGAAGATAAGCGTCGCTCTGCGTATAATGATCTCAAAGAGTTACCTAAAAGTTCTACGAAAACTCATTTTCAAGATCTACAAACGAGATTATCCTGGCTAGCGTCTCTTGGTGATATAGAACGGTTATTAGAGGGAGTACCCAATGCAAAAATCAAACATTTTGCTGCCGAGGCACGGGCATTAGACATAGCTGAAATACGGGACTTCACTCCACCTAAACGATACATGCTTTTGTTGAGTATGATATATCGCGCAAGGGTGACGACTCGTGATAATCTAGTTGAAATGTTTTTAAAACGAATAGGCACGATTCATAAAAACGGTAAAGAAGAATTAGAATTGCTCAGAGAGCAGCACCGTTCAAAGACAGAAAATTTGATTTCTGTCTTTACTGAAGTCCTGCAAACATCAGAAGGTACAGATAATGATACAGCCCTTGGGGAAAAAGTGAGAAAACTTCTAGCTGCTCGTGGTGGTATTCAAACACTAATGGATGATTGCGATGCTGTTTCTTCCTATAATAGGAATAATTACTTCCCACTTCTTTGGAAATTTTATCGAAAATATCGAAAACTATTGTTTCGCTTGATACGACTGCTCGATATTCATTCTACTACTCAAGACCAATCACTTACTGAAGCCTTAATTTTTTTACAAGAGCATGAGAATCGACGAGTAGAGTGGCTGCCAGAATCAATTGATTTGTCCTTTATTAGTGAACAATGGAAACGTACTTTGATCGGTAGGAATGGAAATGGGCAAATAGCTCGTAAGCATTTAGAAGTCTGTGTCTTTTCCTACCTTGCATCTGAATTAAAAACCGGTGATCTATTTGTTAAAGGTTCAGAAAACTATGCAGATTATCGCGAACAACTTCTTTCCTGGGAAGAGTGTGAGCCGATGGTTGCCGACTATTGTAAAGAGTTAGGCTTTGAAATCTCCTCTCATGGATTTATTCAGCAATTAAAAGAATGGTTAACACAAACAGCAGAGCAAGTAGACTACAATTATCCAGAGAATGGTCAAGTAATCATTAATGAAACAGCAGAACCTGCTCTCAAACGTGTAACGAAAAAGGAGTCTTCTGCAACACTTAAATCTTTGGAATCTGCAATTACTCAACGCTTACAAGAACGGAATGTACTAGATGTGCTTTGTAACGTTGAGCATTGGAGTCATTGGACCAGACATTTTGGTCCTTTGTCTGGTACCGATCCAAAGATAGAACAACCTACTGAACGTTATATTGTCACAACTTTTGGATATGGATGTAATCTTGGACCAGCCCAAACCTCTAAACATATGCGAAGTTTGGTAACGCCACATATGCTTTCTTTTGTAAACCGGCGACATGTAACAGCTCAAAAGCTAGATGCAGCTATACGTGATATTCTTAATCAATACAATACGTTGAGCTTACCTAAAATATGGGGAGATGGTAAGACAGCTGCGGCGGATGGAACGAAGTTTGATTTATACGAAGAAAATTTGTTGTCTGAATACCATATTCGCTATGGCGGTTATGGTGGCATTGCCTATCATCATGTTTCTGATACCTATATTGCTTTATTCAGCCACTTTATTCCTTGCGGAGTATGGGAAGCCGTCTACATTATTGATGGTTTGCTAAAGAATAAATCGGACATTCAACCTGATACGTTACATGCAGATACTCAAGGTCAATCTACACCTGTATTCGCATTAGCTTATCTGCTAGGAATAAATCTTATGCCCAGGATTCGAAATTGGAAAGACCTCAAATTCTTCAGACCAAGTAACGATACCGTGTATAAACACATTGAGCCGTTATTCAGCGATACGGTAGATTGGGAATTACTCGAAACACACTGGAAAGATCTCCTTCAGGTTGTTCTCTCGATCAAAGAAGGTAAAGTGCTACCTTCAACCTTACTTAGAAAACTTAGTAATTATAGTCGAAAGAACCGACTATATCAGGCATTTAGGGAATTGGGTCGTGTTGTTCGTACCGTTTTTCTTCTAAAGTACATTTCCGATATCAAGCTGCGTGAACAGATTACGGCTAGTACAAATAAAGTGGAAGCGTACAATGGATTTTCAAAGTGGCTTTTCTTTGGAGGAGACGGTGTGATTGCTGAGAATGATCCTGAAGAACAAGAAAAACGGATCAAATACAATGATCTTGTGGCAAATGCAGTAATCTTTCAGAATGTGATAGACATAACCCTGATTTTACGTGATCTGATCAAAGAAGGACAGCAATTATTTAGAGATGATATAACAGTTCTTAGTCCTTATTTAACCAAGCATATCAAGCGTTTTGGAGATTATGTCATTGACTTAGAAAACATTCCACAGCCACTTGAAGGAGAAATGTCAGTACCTATCTAAGAGAATGGGTCATGGTATGGAAATACTTACCAGACTATGACCCATTTTTACACGTATCTCGGCTGTACCCCTCTTAGTGTGGATAATACAATTGACTTTAATTATCGGAATAAAAAAAACACAATTTTTTAGATTGTGTTTAAAAAGTCATGATAATCAAATTTATTCATCCTTGTTATCCACTACGATGAAAGTCCCCACTTTTCCCCCCAGACTTACTTTGCAAATAAGTCGGACCGATTACCATCTCTTTGTCCATCGCTTTACACATGTCATAGACGGTAAGAGTAGCAACGCTTACAGCAGTTAATGCTTCCATCTCAACTCCAGTGTTACCTGAAGTCTTAACGATTGCTTCAACTGTAAGGATATCTCTACCAAAGTAGTCAAAAATAATATCAATCCCGGTTAAAAAAAGCGGATGACACATTGGAATGATTTCAGACGTTTTTTTAGCTGCCATGACTCCTGCTATTTGTGCGACTGCCAACACGTCTCCTTTAGAGATATTTCCTGCTTTGATTCTATTTAAAGTTTCGGGCAACATATTGATCTGACTCTTTGCAACTGCCATCCTAACCGTGTTTTGCTTGTCAGATATATCAACCATTTTTGCACGATCTTGTTTATTAAAATGAGTTAGCTTATCCTCATAGGTCACGATTGCTTAACCTCCAATTTGTGACATCCTCCTAGAGGTAGGTGTATGAGACGGTTCTTGATTATCAAACGCTTGTGCCATCTCATGATTTTCTGGTTTTGCTGAAATAACTTTATAAAATAATTGCTTCATAGCCATTGGGTTATTAATATACGATCTTACATTTACTTCATCCTGCCAGTATAGGCAGCTCTTCAAATTGCCATCAGCAGTCAGACGCAAGCGATTACAGTTATTACAAAAGTGATCGCTTACAGGATGAATTAACCCAAAAGTTCCTACCGCATTTGGTAAACGATAATTCTCGCTAGGCCCATTTCCAAATACAGAATCCTTCTTTACATCGGTAAAGCCCATCTCCTTGGCGCTCTCTAATACAGTAGACAACGGAAGATATCTGCTTCTCCACTCGTCGGAGGTTTCACCAATCGGCATAAATTCAATAAACCGAACATTTATCGGCCAATGCATGGTTAACCGCAAAAAGTCATTGACCTCATCATCATTAATACCCCGCATCAATACCACATTTAGTTTTATGGGAGAAAAACCAACCTCGATACTAGCCTCAATTGCTTCCAGTACTCGTTTTAGTTCCCCACCTCTAGTAATCGCAAGATACCTCTCTGATTTCATTGTATCTAAACTAATATTTACTCTGTTCAAACCAACATCTTTTAAAACCTTTGCTTTTTGAGCCAAGAATATCCCATTTGTGGTAAGTGCAATATCTTCAATTTCATTAATACTTGCAAGTTGGTAAACCAGCTTTTCAATATCCTTACGTACAAGTGGTTCTCCACCTGTGAGGCGTAATCTTTTTACACCCAGGCTTGCTGCGTGCTTCACAACCTCTACTATCTCTTCGAAGCGTAGAATACAACTGTGTGGTTGGAATTCAACTCCTTCAGCAGGCATGCAATAAACACATCGTAAGTTACACCGATCTGTAACTGATATACGCAAATAATCATGAATTCTTCCAAATCGGTCTACCAATTTCTCATCGGTCATGGTTCTCCCCCCGATAAACTACATTTTTTGTGTAATTGGATTCCATGGACCTTGCTGGTGTCCCTTCCATTCACTACCGTCCTCCCAATTCTCTCTTTTCCAAATTGGGACAATTTGTTTTAACCTCTCAATGGCATACCGTCCAGCTTCGAACGATTCATTTCTGTGTGGAGTTGCCACAGCAATGATAACTGCAATATCTTGGATCTCTAAATCGCCTATTCTATGTTTCATTGCAACTTGTGCACCTGGCCAACGTTCCTGTATTTCCTGATCAATTAGCTTCATCTTTTCTATTGCCATTGGAGCATATGCTTCATAAGTAATTGAATCCGTTCGCTTACCATGTGTAAATTCCCGAACAGTTCCAACGAAAGTTAATATTGCACCAGAGTACGGGTTAGCTACAACTTTGATCAAGGAATCAGCTGACAGTGGCTTGTCAGTAACAGTAAAACGTTCCTCTTCGCCTCCGCTAACTGGAGGTAAAAGGGCTACGTCATCGCCCTCCTGAATGACTTGATCGGATGTAGCATATTCATTATTCAGAGAGACAAAGCATGTAGGTAGCAGAGAGGAAAGTGAAGGATACTCGGTAGTAACTTGTGATATCAAGTTAGACACTGTCGCCCCAGTAGATAATTCAATCGTTAATACTCGCATATTTGCTCTTTCCGCTAAACCTGCAAATAATTGAACCTGAACTTTCATAAAAATACCTCGCCATTTTCGGTTATTTATTCATCAAGAATCATATTGTGTTTTAGTGCATAGCGAACCAAGTCGGACCGTTTTTTAACTCCAAGCTTCTCCATGATCCGGGCCTTATACGTCTCAACTGTTTTTATACTGATATACAACTCGTCAGCAATTTCCTTTTGAGTATATCCAAGTGTAATAAATTTCAGGATCTCTTTTTCTCGTAAACTTAAGATCTCATCATCTGTTTCTGTTGCATTTTCTTGTGGTACTTCAACTAATGATTTCTTGTACAAGTACGGCACTAAAGTAGGATAAATATAATGTTCACCTTGAAGAACTGTCCGAATAGCAGTGATTAATTCCGTATCTACTACTCGCTTTAAAACATATCCAGAGGCACCAACATTTAACCCCTCTTTGAGATATGCTTCGTCAGAATACATAGTTAAAATAAGTACTTGAATTTGTGGCTTTCTCTCTTTAATTTGTTTTGTTGCCTGAATACCATCGAGAAGAGGCATGTTGATATCCATTAGAACAACATCTGGCTCTTTTTCTAACGCCTCTAATACAGCTTCCTCTCCTGTACTTGCCTCACCTATAATTTCAAAATTCCGGTCAGCCAGTAATACGCTTTTTAATCCCGATCGAAACATCGGATG
>NZ_JBNCMT010000048.1:0-30762 GCF_049846925.1 Brevibacillus nigriterrae | reverse complement strand
TGTGGAAGTGCGGTAACGCATGGAGCTGACGAATACTAATCGGTCGAGGACTTATCCACGTATATCTCTTAGCGAATTTACCTTTGCGTATCCAGTTTTCAAGGAATAAAAGGAAAACGTATGAATCTAGAAAATAGGTTCATACGTTTTTTGCTATGTTTAAAAGAGTTAACAAGGAGAAGCTGGCTCAAGTGAGCCAGCTTCTTTTTTTGTCCCAACAAACAGAGGTATGGTTGAAAAAATACATTCCGTTTGTAAGGAGGCGTAATTTGGTGAAATTGCCACCCATACATCCGCTGCGATTTGTTGCCATTTGCTTATTAGCGGGAACAATCGGTTTTGGGTCTTACCAAATGTGGAAGCCGAGTACCTTCGTCTATATCAAGTTGAAAGAAGGAATCACTGTAGAGGGTGGAACACAGCTAACCTCCACAATGATTGAGCCAGCTACATTGACAATGGGGGGATTTACTAATTCTCATAATGTCCCCGTTCAAGGATTATTTGAGTGGAGCCAAAGAGACGAAGTAATAGGAGCAGTGGTTTCACGAAGAATAGCAGGAGGTGACCCTCTGCTAATTAATGATGTACGAGAAGAAGACAAAATTCAGCAAGAGGATAAGCAAATGGATTCAGTTACGACGGGAATGAGCATTGCGGTAGATAACATCATCGGCGTAACTCCGCACCTCACAGTAGGGGACAAAGTTCATATTTATGCATCGTTTGAAGACGATCAGGGTGCACACTCAGGTTTATTACTCAGATCAATGCCAGTCATTTCATTGCAAAGGGAACAGGAAGGAGAGAGCATGAAGCTGGTTGGTGTAACCATTTCATTGCGAATTGAACAGGCAGTATACCTAACACATGCGCTTCATTATGGCAAAGTTCGCCTAGGTACAGCTTCTCTTACTGATTCACATCAACCGGGGATTGGCGATCAGGCTTTTGCCAATTCTCTACTGAAAACTAAGAAGCGCTGGGTTTCACTAGAGGAGGAAGAGTGAACGTGAATGATCAAAGAAAAAGTGTCGTTCTCATAGATTCAGATACCCATTCCAACAGGCAGCTTATGTTGAAAATACAGGAAAGCAATACGTTAAAAGTAATTTATGAGATTACCAAACTTCACGAGGTATGGCCTGCGTTGCAATCTTCTTATCCGGATGTGGTCGTGGTAGGAGGTTTGGTAGAAATAGAGATCGGTGCTATCTGCCAGCAAATAAAAGCGCAGTTTCCACATGCCATTTGTATAGCGGCCTGCTCTCAAAAAGATGTGGGGTGGGAGACCTTCTTAAGGAGTATTGGAGTATTCGTCATTACAAAACCAATACAAGTAAACCAGATTGAATTGTTGTCAGCACAATTATTCATCCCGCCGGCACCTCAACCATGCTTGCGTGAGAGTATGCCAATGCAACAGGAAAACAAGTCAAAACAACTCATTACGATATATGGACCTAAAGGAGGTGTAGGTAAGACTTTTATCTCAAGGGAATTGGCCATTTACTTTACACAACAACAAACGGACCAAAGACCTTGTAAGGTATTGGCTGTCGATTTTAACCTCGATTTAGGTACGTTTGCTACCACATTAAATATGCCCCGGAATCCAAATATTTTTACACTTGCACAGCTTATCAACGAACATTTGCAGAGAATCGCACGAATGAACGGACGTCCTATTGATTCGATAAGTCATCATGAATGGCAGGAGTATAGCTTACAGGTTACCCTGCCTCCAGACGAGTTGAGTCAGTTTGTTGTTGTTCATCAAGAGTCCGGGCTGCATATTCTCACTTCCCCTCGGGATATTCGCAACAGTTTTGAAATCAAAGATTACCATTTGTATGTCATTTTAGAGTCACTCAAACAAAGCGACTATGATGTCATATTGATTGATACAGCGCCAGACACAACCGATGCAACAATCCAGGCTCTGTTTTTTGCCGAAAAAGTAATTATGGTTGGCAATCCGGTGGTCGATGCTATCGAAAATATTCATCGCATGCTGAAATTATTGCGGGAAGCTAACTATCCTGAAGAACGGATACAAATCTGTATTAATCGTTTACAGCGAAAGGAAATGTTTACCTTGGAAGAGATACGTGGATACTTTCAGCTTCACCCAAGCAAAATGCTGTTCACGATCCCTGATGATGAAGAAGTAAAACGTTCTATCAATGCAGGAAAACCACTTATGCTTTCGGCGGGAAGATCGCCAGCAAAGGATGCATTGGTTGCTTTGGGGAAAACCCTTCACGCTCATCTAGACGCACCGAAAACTGAAACCAAGAAGAAAGAAGCGTCGATATTCTCAAAATGGTTCCGACCATTGAAAAGGGGCAATGTCCGGTGACTTTTAGCAGGAGATCGTTACTAGGTTTACAAGAGAGCGCTGAGAGAACAAATGGCGGTGAAGTGCTCCAATCGATTCGTTCAAATACAAGAGCCCAGCAAAAATCGACTGATTGGATTGTATCAACGCCGACCTCGACCGATATTCAGGCAGCCTATTTAACTGAAGAGCAAACGACAAATATAAAAATGAAAATTGTTGAGAAACACGGACGGAATCTATGGGAAGAGAAGACGAGTGATACTTATCTGAGCGAGCTGAAGAAAGATATTCGCCTGTTGTTGGAAACACAAACCCCTCTTACCAACTCCCAAGTAGAGGCAGAAGTGATCCGACTGTTGCATGAGTTAACTGGATGGGGGCCTCTAGATCATTTACTTGAAGACGATGACATTACGGAAATCCTCATCCACCGATATGATTTTGCTGTGATCGAACGTAAAAGCACAGGGCGTCTGGAAAGGCTGTCCAACCCATTGTTTCAATCAGAACAGCAACTTTTTCATACGATTGAACAGATTGCTGCAACGATGGGCAGAGAATTCAATGAAATGAAGGCAGAACTAAACACACAGTTGCACGACGGTTCCCGGATCGCCGCAACCCATCGCATCATTACCCCAGATGGACACACGTTAACCATTCGTAAACATCGGACATTGTTAACGGAGGACAATTACGTTCAGTATGGAACCATCTGTGCACCAATGCTTCAGTTTTTGAAATGGGCGATCGAAATGGGACGGGCATCTGGCTTTGTCAGTGGGGGGACAGGTTCGGGGAAAACCCACCTGCTGAATTTATTGTCTCAATTTATCCCTGACCATCTCAGTGTGATTACGATTGAGGATGTGTTGGAATTGAAGCTGAAGCACCCGTTTGTTCGCAGATTTTTGGCTAAACCGATCAATCACGAGGGAAAGGGTGGATTCTCTATTCGGGATTGCGTCAGACTTTCTTTGCGTAAAAGGCCCGATGTAATCATTGTCGGTGAAACACGGGGCGGCGAAATCGTTGATATTTTGTGGGCAATGAATACGGATCACCCTGGGTCGTGGAGCACTGCGCATGCCAATTCTCCTAGGTCTTTGATCGATTCAACGCTACCTATTCTATTTGGTAAAGCAGATGAAACATATAACTCACATGAGCGCAATTTAATGATTGGCTCTGCTTTGGATCTGATTGTGCAAATTAAACGATTTGAAGAAGATGGCAGCCGAAAAGTGGTGGCGATTACTGAGGTCATCGGAACGGGTGAATCACATGAAGAAGTAATAAAGCGTTGCTGTAACGTCAAACAGGTAATCCCCAACCGAGTATACTTGCAGGATATTTTTGTTTACGAGCCAACCGGAGTAATTAACGGAAAGGTAAAGGGGCACTTCAAGTGGACAGGATACAAACCGGAGCGTCTGATCCGCAAGTGGATGGCGAAAGGAATTACAGAGGAACAAATCAACCAAATCTTTTTCACCACTCCCATTACCATGTAGTTGAAGGGAGGGCTAGTGAGATAAATGTCTTTCATTCTTCTCCTATCATTAGGTGTGTTTGTATTTACAGTCATGGCGTTTTACCCAGTGTCTAAAATGAACTGGAATGATCCGCACGATAAAGAGCACGTCGTGGGAAAGCAAATAAAAATCAGACAGCGAACCATTCTCGCAAACCTTGAGCAAAAATATCAACTTTCCTTAATAGGGTTAAAAGGGACCCACTTGCTGGCTCTGGTTGGCGGGACAGGTGGATTAACCGTTTTTTTGAGCCAACAAATTCTGGACTCCTGGATACTTTCATTGCCTACAAGTGTCTTGGGATTTCTGATAAGCCAGCGAATAATCGTCTTTCTACTCAACAGACACAATGAACGTTTTGAAGAGGGGAATATCCGTGCGTTTCGCATAATGGCAGGTTCACTGCGGACGAATCCGTCTTACTCTCATGCTTTTCAATCGGTAGTAGACAGCGCATTTGTTCCCAAAATTGTACGAGAGGAGTACCAACGAGTAGTCAAATTACTGCGTGGCCAGATTTCTCTGGAACGAGCCCTGGAAGAAATGCAAGAAAGGACAAGATCGTCTGACATCGCTTACTTTACGACGATTCTGCTTGTCCAAAAAGAATTAGGCGGAGATATGGCCAAAACACTCGATGCAGCCGCCACAATGGTAGTGAGAAGGCGACAAATGCAGAGGAGACATCGATCGGCCCTGTCCCAACTGCTTGCGCAAGTCAACCTCTTAAGCATTATGCCTTTTATTTTTGTCGGGACACTTTTTCATAATAACCCCCATCACTTTGATCCCCTTACAGCAACTTTACAAGGAAAACTGCTCATTTTGGGAGCGTTCATCTCAATTATTTTTGGCGGCGAACTGATCCGGCATATTGCACTGCAACCATTACGTAAACGGGAAGGAAATAGCAAATGATCCTTAGTATCATGCTTGCCATTAGCTTGTTTGTTTTTCTGCTGCCTTCGAGTTTCTTGCTGATAGGCAGGAATACGGAACAATTATTTTCAAGAATTGAAATCGAGCACCAGCAACAGATTGATGCGGCTTTCTACAGAAAATCCCTTTCATTTCCCATCATAAACAAATTGATAGGCAATCAAGAAAGAACGAAACAATTGATGCAGCTTTTGGGGATGGATCAACAAAAACTTTCACTGAGTCTTGCTCGCCTTCGCTGGAACGTTACGATGGAAGACGTTCTCCTTGCAAAATGCGCAGGAGGTTTATTCATGGTGTTTGCAACGTCTTTTCTTTTCTATGAACTCGTAACTGGCGTGGAGCTGAAATATGGCCATTATAGTTTGATTGCCTTGGCAGTCATCATTTTTCTTGTGCCGACTCACCTTATCGAATCAGCAGACAAAAAAGCACAAGCAGAGATAAAGAGTCAAACCTCTGCCATCTTTAGTATTGTTCTTTCTCTGATCGAAGCCGGGATGCCTATACATACTGCGGTAAAATCAGCCGCTCGAAAATTTCCGGGCAGATTGGGAAAAGAACTTGAGCTTTTGGAGATAGAAGAAAAAAGGTGCGGAAACTGGAGGATTGCCTTAGAAGAGATGGCCTTTCGATGGGACGTGGATGAGTTATATGCGATCGTGTCAGAAATCAATCTGTCACTTACGAAAGGAACAAGTGTAGCAGGAAATCTTTCATTGCAATTGGAAGAGCAGACCAAACAGCAAGAAGATGAAATTGCCGAGCATATCAATCGATTGAGTATCCGATTGATTCCTTTCGTCATTGTTTTTATGGGTGTGCCTTTGCTGTTTCTAGTGATGGGTCCTTCGTTTATGGGCATTACTCAACATATGTAAAAAATTTTGCGAACGACTCTGTCTTTTGAGAAATTCATAGTAGTACCAGTAATTAACTGATAGGGGGATGGAATATGGATTTGATTCAGTCTTACTTTACTCGGTTTTTGCAGGAAGAGGACGCCGTTACTATTGTGGAAATGGTTATTATTGTAGCGGTTATTTTAATTTTAATAATTCCGGCCTTGGGAGAACTGGGTACAGCAGAAGACGAAAAATTGAAAGAGTTAAAAGACTCGATTAGCAAATGATCCAGACTATTATTGTCGGTCACCTGGCAGTAGCGGCCTTTTATGATGTGCGATTTCGAAAAGTTCCCAATGCAGTCGTTTTGAGTCTTGGATTTCTCGGGATTGTGTATCAGGTGATGGTGGGAAAAGGAATGAATGCTGTAATAGGGATTGTTTGTGCATTTCTTGTGACTCTGCTGCCTGCTATGCTTCGTGGTATGGGAATGGGTGATCAAAAGCTGCTTATGGCAGTCGGCTCGTGGATAGGAGGTAGTGAGGTCTATCAATTATTTCTATTATCTCTTTGTTTGAGCATCTTGATTATGTTTCTTTATCCTGGACGTTGGGTTCATCTCGGTCAAAACTTGTATTGCCTATACCTCGGGTGGTTTGCACATAAACAACTTTGGCTGCCATCGGTAAGAAGTTCTGCTCTATCTCAACCGTTTGCAGCAGCGATTTTTGCCTCCTATTGTATTTTCTTGCTGGGAGACCACCTTCTATGAAATGGCTACGTGTATTAAAACAGGAAAAAGGCAGTCAATTACTTGAGTTTATTTTGATTTCACCATTGCTTTGGCTATTATTTCTCTTTGCATTTGACCAGTTCACAATCATGTTTAATAGACAGAAGGCGTTGGAAGCTGCCTATGAAGCAGGGCGAATTGCTGCTGTTATGCCCAATGCTGGTCTGGCAAAGTACCATGGAAAAAAGAGAGGAGAAGAATCTTTAAAAGAAGCGATTGCAGTAGAATCCAGTGAAGTAACGTTTGAGACAAATGGGGGATGGAGCAAGGGAAATCACATGAAGGCAAAAGCGTATATTCGATTTCACCTGCTCGCCTCGGGAGAACCATTTGAGGTTGAGGAATCCTATGCCATGATGATCGAAAATGCGGAGGATAACAGGGATGATCGCGACTAAAGGTAAACTAATTTTGAAACAAGAGTGTGGAGCAACTTTGTTGACCATACTTTTTTTCTTGGTATGTTTATGCGGATTAGTCTCATTGTTGTTGGTAGCTGAACAAGCCAGTATCACTCAAATGAGACTTCAACAGACGGCTGATCTTATTACAAAAGGAGCACGAACTGCTGGCACATGGGAATACGAGACACCGTCGGGACGGATAAAGAAACGATTGATAGCTACAACAAGGGAAGCCCAAAGAAGAAATGCGGACATCATCCGGGGAGCAAGAGAAGAAGCCGAAATCCTGTATAAATTGAATAAGGCTGCTCTTGTAAAGGAGAGCGAGATGGTAAACATCATTCACCAGCAGGGAGAAAAGAAATCTCTTTATTCTTCTGGAATCTATCATGTTTATTTGTCGGTAGAAAAGCAAGTTGAAATGGTCACTGATTCTTTCAAGATACTTTTTCAGCGGGTTTCACAATCTGGTGTGTACGACGGTTGAGTGAATCGGTGCCTTCATTCATTTTTGTCCTAAATGGAGTGGTAGCCTAATGGATGAAAATGGTAGATGAAGGAGTGAATATACAAATGCCAAGTACCATTATTGAACGTTACAAGAGAATCCTGAGGGGGGAACAAAAGAGATTTTCACCGTATGAATTTGACGATATCCAATATCGGAAGAAAAAAGTTCAGTTGGTCATTCGGTTTGCAATGGAGCATGTAAGAAAGTGGTCGCCGGAACAGGCGAGGGAGGAACTAAGTCTTCAAGATGTACAAGAACTCAAGCTGCATCTGGTAAGAGAGTTCGTGGAACAACCCATCGAAGCAAAGCCAGAAGACGTCTACTATCTGGTTGAATATGCGTATCCATATTTGCCAAGACCGGATGAGAAAGAAAAAGTCCTGTGGGTTTATCAGGAGGTGCTCTCTGGTAAAAGGAAACATTTTCCGATGCTATATTTTCAGAGCATCAAGGGGGAAGAGCGGGCGAGGATCTGCTTCGACTACATGAGAAAAGAGCTGTTGGGAATCGATGATATTTACAAGCTACCCAAGATTTTTTCTAAAACAGAACAAGCCTATCAGATACTCCGTACATACAAGCTGAAAATATTAATTGATACGCTTTACTTTTCTCCCTTTGACTTGATTACTGATATTTATCCGGAATTGGCAAAGCCAGTGTACTGGTGCGAAGAAATAATATCTTCGTAAGAAAAAATATTTGCATAGGTAGTTGTCTTTTTTTACGGTAAAGATAGTTTCATCCGCTTATAAGCTAATGAAACGGCCGTAATTTGAAGGTGAGGAAGGAGGAGTTGCGAATGGCAACAATTGAAGCTCACCGAACAAGCACTACTATGCTTGTGCAAGTGCTTTTGGATCGAAGAATTCGATACCACAAGCACAAACCCGGCATAAACCTTTCGTTGGAAAGAATGCCTGAGGACTTTTTTCACGTGGTTTCGATTCATCAGTTCGGCGATCGGATCGTAATCAATGACGGCATCGTTATAATGGAGGTTGCTCCAGCCGTCTTTATGCGGAGAGGAAGAGTTGCTCTTCTTCTGCCCACTGGAGAGGAACTCTACTTCTTTGTAGAGTAAAACTCCTGACCCGTCTGTATGATTGAATACTGACGGGTTCCCAAGCGATGTTACGAAAATTGAGATATAGTTCCGACAAAAATAGTAAATCATTAAAAAACATGTTGACGCGTGCTAGGTTATGCCACAAAATGTAATAAATTGTATAAAAAGGAAATAAAAGGGAGTTGAAGGTGATGTTAGTCAAAGATGCTGGTCAATTGGTTGAACAATGCTTTAATCACGCATCACAATTAATAGGTCAAGAGGAGATGAAAGATCGGTTTATCGAGTATGTTTTTGGACATTACCAGAATCAAGTGGTTGAACAGATTGGGATGGAAGCCTTCTACGTTCACCTTGAAAAAATCAGCTTAAGCAATTGCCGAAAGGATTTCGACATTGCGGTGGAGGCATGGTTTCAAGAAAAAATGGCACAACAAAATGAACAGGAATATCATAATTTCCTTTTTCAACTTGCCAAAGAAGCCTTGACTACCTATCAATCTCAATCTAAAGAGCAGCTAATTGAAGATCTAACCTTGTTACTAACTTCCTCTGATGGCTTTATGACCAGATGGAAGGCTGAAGGAAATCGGACAACCTCCATGTATTTCCGTTTCTTATTTCGCTCTGGAATACGCTCGTATCAAGATATCGAAGCATTTGTCGAAGCTTGGTTGATGGAGTATCCGCTAGCATTTGATTCTTACTATTTGAGAGAACCAAAAAGAGGCAGACCAAATAACCCCGAATTGTTAAAGCTGATTAATCTGATTCACGAGATAAAGCCAAATCTGACAAAAGAAGATAGAGAGAGAATACGAAAAATCTATTACTATCACCGTAAAAACTTAACTCCACAAGCCATGGTTGAAAAATTCCGTAAGTATATGAATTTGAAGAAACTGTTACAAGGTCAACGCAATTTGCTGGCTGATTCGTGAAGTGATGTATGAACAGAGAACTGCAACGATTTGTGACAGTGTTCCGTGAACTGGAACAAAAACAGTATTCATGTACATCTGAAGAACTTCACCAGTTCGAGGCAATAAAACATAAACTAACTTTTCTTCCTTACACCCATTCCACTAACTTCATCTCACAACGTTCTATTGCAATTGCCAGCCTCTATCCTCAAGCAGGGTCTAGTTTTATTGCTAGTAATGTAGCTGTCAGCCAAGCAAACAAACGAGTGAACACCACACTTTGTGAACTTCCTACGATAACTCCTTATTATTACTTTGCCCTAGACTGTGAAAGAAGAGGACTCGAACAATCCAATGAGATAATTATCCCTTTAGTCCGAGGGGATTTGAAAGTAAAACCAGTCATTCCATTCAGTAAACTGGATCCACTATCGCAGAATGATATAACGAGTTGGTACCTTCGCAATCATAAAGAATGCTCCTTACTGATAATTGATATTTCCCACCAGTGGAGAAGTGGAATGTCTTCATGGATTTGTAAATGGGTCGATGAAATCTGGCTTGTAGTAGATACAAATTTTCCACGGATAACGAGTTTTGTTTTAACCGAAGAAGCCTCTCTGATGTGGGAGGAACACCGAGCAAAGATAAGGATAATTGCAAATCGTTGGAGCCCTTTTCTATCCAAAATGGATGCGTGCAAGAAGCTGGAAGGAACGTTGTCTCTTTGGAACGAGAGAAGTGTTTTTCCTAAAATAAAATGGTTCATGCCAATGCTCGACAGCGAAAAAAACAGCATTTCACAGATGAAGGGAAAATTTCTCTTAGAGTGTTATCCGGAAGAGGGAGAGGCGTTTGAAGAATTGGGCAATAGTTTAGCGCTAGGAGGCGATCTATGAGAAAAAAGACGCTGCTATATATTGGTTTTGTTTCACTGCTTCTTTCAATTGGTTGTTTTGTGGCAGCGAAAAACTATCTCGATGAACTTGCACATGATAAATTGTACGGCCCTGTAGTAAAAGTTGCGACAGGTAGAGAGATACTTCCGTACGAACCCATTTCTACTAACGATCTGTTGCTTGTACAGGAACCAACTGACAACATTCAAAAAGGCGCAGCAACCTCTATTGAAAGTCTTTTGGGAAAACGGGTAATCCAAACGATATACGAAGGGGAACAAATCATTCCGATTAAGCTGGAAAGCGGTCATTTGCTCCCAGAAGCAGGAGAGGCACGCTACGAATTTCCTTTAACGTCTATCATGCCAGTAACAGAGCTTCGCAAGGGAGATTTGGTCAAAGTTTGGGTCAGATACAAAGGACAATCAGAGTTGGAAAATATGCAGCCACCAAGTTTCTTCAAGATGGACAACCCCGTCGCCACTCTACTTTTCCAAAGTCAATTGGCAACAGTTAAGGATAGTAGCGGTATTGAAATTTACACATTGAAACCGCAATTAATCCCAACTAACTCTCAGGTAGATAATCCATTTTTTCATGGATCAAGCGTCAGCAAAACTTTGGAATCCGAGCGCCGTTATCGAGATTATCGGGCACAACCATCAGCAGTACCTGCGTACGTTGGGTTTAATCTGACAGATCAGCAGTACCAAATCATAAGCGAGGCAATGAGTTACGGAATGGTCCAAATCGGCCACGTTATGGATAGAGGTAAGGAGGGGACGAATTGAGCATTCTAGTTTGTTACCCGATCAAGTCGCTGGTTCAGGTCTTTTTACCAGAGGGTTGTGAGGCTCTTACAGTAGAGAACTATGAAGAGTTGTCTATGAAAATCTCGGGATCAACACCATGTGCAATCGTCATTTTTACGGAGACAATGGATGTTCCGCCATGGGATTGGCTTACCTGGATATACAATCAAACTTCACAAGACGTAGTGAAGATCATTGTCCCCTTACATCGAGATGAAGAGTTGATTCATCGAATTATTGAGACTTCTTGCATGAGTAATACATTTGTTTTACCTGCGAAATTGTCTAATGATGAAATCCGGTTCCAACTAACGTGTTTGCTTGGATTGGGGAAAGACAGGGAGCCAATGCATGAAACAAAAATGGGAGAAGGAAAGATATACACCCTTGTCAGCTATGGTTCCGCTGGAGTATCCACATTTTGCATCAACTATCCTGTTGTTCTGGCATCGTTAGCGACCGATTCGAAAGTTGCAGTTATTGATTTTAATGTTGAGAAGCCTGATATAACAAACTTTTTTCAGTTAGCGAATAACCACCTAGCATTGTATCGTCCTTATTTACTTAATACAGGAAAAGCAGAAAGCCAGGATTGGAAATCGATTTTCAAAAGATCCGCTCATCTGCCAAACTTGTATCTGGCAACTGCTGCAACAAGATGGAAGGGATACGAGATTTCTTCATTACTTAGTGCTCTCAGAAAACAATTTGATTACATCTTTATCGATTGGGGTTTTTGTTTTCGCGAACAGGAAGTCTTGCATCGTTTGTTGCTTATGTCGGATTCTTCCATGTTCTTTGTCCGTCCTGATCCCTTTAACCTGGAAAGTTCCCGTAAATGGTTAAGTAAGTGGAGGAACACTACTTCTCCTATACAACTGGTAGTAAGTCATTATCACAAGGATGAAATGAGTATAGAGCGCATCCGGTCATTTATGGGTACGCCGGTTTTAGGAGTTGTTCCACGATTGTCATACAGCCGGGTTTTGCACTCACTTCAAAGTAAAAGCATCCTTGTCGAAGAACTATTTCCTCCGAAAACTTATCTAAACAGTTTACGCTCATTTGCCTTAGAGGAGGTGCATCGCAGGAAAAGGGAAGTGTTAATAACATGAATCAATATCAAACAGTAGAAGAGTTGAAACAGGCGGCGAGAGACTACCTGAATAGTTATGGCAAGACTAGGGAAGAGAAGCTGGAGATACAGCAAATTCTTACACAAGCGGAAAATGGAGATCGAGATAGTCAAAGCCATATCGTAGTCAGGCTGCAACATTACTTTGAAGAGATAATACATAGGCCAGTTACGGAAGAAATTTTTCCGTTTGTGAATGGATATGAGGGAATTGCTTTTGCTACCTATGGTTGGGGGATACTGGACGTTCTGCTGCACTTGTCTCCATGGGTGGAAGAAGTCAGAATCACAGCCGGAAAACAGGTGGCCTATCTGGAAAAAGGCGTAAAGAAGTTTTTACCCTATAAGCCGACTTGGAAAGAAGTAGAGATTTTACAGCAAAAACTCACCAATACCGCTGGCTTGACGTTCAATGAAAAGAAACCGAGATTAAGCGGATATCTTGAAAAACTAAAGGCACGACTTACCATGTTTACCTTTCCCTATTCACGTGTTCCAACAATTCTCGTCCGCAGATTCACCACTACTGATTTTTCTCTGGATCATTTGAGGAATCAGCCGTTGCCCACGTTTGATGAAAAAGTCCAGCTATTATTAGAGCAACAGGTCTATGGGCGGGGGAATGTCCTGGTAATCGGTCCAATGGCAGCAGGAAAAACAACACTTATGGTTTGTATGCTGAAACTAAAAGATCCACAACATGATTTCATTACGATTTACGAAAGTGAACATGAAATGCGCTTTGGGGATGTATGGCCTGGAGAAGTAATTGAACTGCAGAATGTTGAAGAAATCGGTATAGATTTAACCAGTTCATTCAAGGATGTATACCGCTCAACGGCTAATACTGTTCTAATTGGGGAGATCAGGGAGCCAATTGAAGCACATCATTTTATTAATGCAGGTATTAGAGGAACTGACTCAACCATAGCTGCACTTCATGAAAGGTTTCCGCAGCAAGCATTAAATGACTTAACAGATATGGTGTATCAATACGGTGGGAGAAGTGTGGAGCTCACTCAGGAGAGGATCAGCAGAGCGGTCAATTTTATTAACTCCTTGAAGTTTCGTAACAATGGTCATCGATTCATAGATGCAGTCAATACTACGAACTGGAATCAGGAGATGAAAAGAGTAGAGACAATACCACTTGTATACAAGAATCTGGTTACACACCAATATGAGTGGACAGGACAACAACTTTCTGGGGAACTTGTTGAGTACATGTGCTACATGGGGCAAGCAAACCTAGCTGTCCTGAAAGAATTGGGGCTAACTGATATCGGGAGGCACATATGAGCAGGTATCTTCTTTTGCCGATGACCGTCTGTCTATTTATTTCTCTTTGGGGCTTTGGCATTCTGGCCGTTCGGAGATGGAATTTGCCACGAGTGTTTTACCCAAAATCAGTGTATGCGCTGAAGAGCAAGCTGCTTGAGGATAAAACTGGCCGGTACATCTATGGGAGATATTCGATCTGGTGCAGTCTGACTGAAAGCAAATTAAGTCCTGAAAGCTATCTTCTTTGCTCATTGATTAGCTCAGTATTTGGCTTTTTCATTGGCCTTATCACTCATAATGCTGTTATTTCTATCTCGTTGTTTGTTTTACTTTTGTTTACTCCAACCTTGGTTTTATATGCCCACTATACACTGAAGCTGAATCGGATGATTCAATCGTTTGCTCAGTTTGTTGACTTGTTCTCCAGGCTTTACAGTAGTCGCAAAAACATCGTATTGGCATTTCGCGAGATGGTCGAGGAGTGTCCTAAAGAGTTACTTTCTGAACTGATACTGCTGAATAATCGTCTGACGGATGGCGGTGATTCTGTAAAAGCAATTGAAGCTTTTGCAGAGAGGCTAAGTCATGATTGGGCTACTGATTTTGCAACCTATATAGCCAGTGGACTGGAAGGAGAGACCGCGGATATTCAGGCATCGTTACAACGGTTAACGAACGAGATGTTTATACAACAGGATGAGAAAGAAGAACGCCAAAGTGAGATTTACAGCATCTGGATAAGCCTCATCATTGTCATTGCCATATGTATACTGCTTATCCCCTACAATCAGACTCTACTAAAAGACTCTTACCGGTTGTACTTTTTTACCCCTGATGGACAGGCTCTCTTGGCAATAAGTGTCACAATATGGTGTTTCTCCATACTGCTCGCATTGATTTGGGGGCGACGACAAGGATGATGCAGACCATCTTGCTGTTTCTGAATGCCGCATTCGTGTTTATTGCAGGAACTTCGCTCCTATTATGGTTCCATTCTACACCTTCGAAACCACTGCCTGTCATAAATCATGTCTGGTCGATGTGGAAGCAGATGATTGATACTCACTCTGACGATAAATGGAACCGAATGCTGCGATCTGCTGGCAAACCATTTGGTTGGGGGAAATCGGAGTGGGTCGCAATTCAGTGGATCCTAGGCGTGATGATGTTTGGTTTTGCGCAAGGTGCTTTTGTCTTGTCGAAAGCTTCAACCTTCGCAATTGTCTGGATGGTTCTTTTTTCGGGAGTAGGGTTTCTGTTGCCTTATCTAGTCATCAAGTGGTGGGCTTCCTACCGAGAAGATGTATTGAGTGTGGACATTGCCAGATTTATCAATCGCTATATTACCTTGCTTGAAAATCATGTCCCTCCCTATGCTGCTATGGTCAAGGCAGCAAGACCCACTAGATTGCTAAAAAACTATGTACCTTCACTATCAGAGTGGAATCGTGACAAAATGGAAGCGCTGAATCAGTTTAAAGATGATTTGGGAGTAGATGATGCAATTATTCTTGTTTCAAACATGAGAACGATTGAACAGCTTTCTTCCGAGGTTATTTCGCATTCGATGGAGCAAATCGAGTGGATGATCGATCGGAGAAGGATGTTTCGACATCGTAAAAAGATTAAATCTCTTGGGCTCGGTTACAGCATAATCGTCTACCCAGCTTTTTATATTGGACTGATCGTTGCCATGTTTCCCTGGTATAAATTGTTGACTGAGATTCTGGATAAGTACCTTGTGTAGAAAGGGGAGTCTCTGTGACAAAGTTATTTGCCATAATAGCTTGTCTTGTTTTTTCATTAGGAATCGTTGTCGCCAGCGTGGGAACCTTGAATCATTCTGTTACGAAGGACGGTGGATTAAGGGATCGCACAGTAACCTGGATTGAGAACTCAGTTCCTCAACAAACAAAGTAAAATCTGGAGAGTGATTGCAATGTCGAAAATGTTTTTCATTTTTTTAGCGTGTGTCATGGTTTTAGGTATCGGAGTAAGCTCCTACGGCAATGAACTAAGCCCTTCTGCAACAAACTCTGCACAGCATATTGATACTTCTGTTTCTTCGCTCAATTACGATACGTCTAACGAAACCATTCGATTTACGACTCAGAACGGCACTACCTATACAAGCAACTAGCATGTCGAATCATCTGACATTATTGCTGGTCACAGCATTCGTTGGGAGTTTGTGTTCAGTACTTTGGGCGTTATCTCCTGAAGAAAACGTAAAGATTTCTCAAGAAACAAGGATCAATCAGGCTACACACATGATCTATCATTGATCACTCCGAGCGGTCATTATTGAAAGGATCCCATGATAAAACTAAAGGTCTTCCTGCTATGTTTAACCGTTATTTTTGCCGTGTTTTCTATGGTTGTCTGTATAGAGATGGTTACTCTCGAGCGGGCCATTGCGAGAGGAGTGTACCAGGATATCATGGACGACATGCAGGATATTGGATATTTGGACGGTCAACTCGCATCCTACTACGCTAACAAGATGTCTGAATTAGGCTGGGTAGGGCAGAATGGGGATTTTTACGCTGGTACCTGGCCAAGAGAGGCAGCGTCACGTTCCTATAAAGAAAGAAACGATCTTGTGTCCCTCTCGTTGACGATTCGCCCTTCAAGGATTTCGCAATGGGCTCAGCTTTTGTTTGGAGATGAACCGGTGTTTCGTTTTAACGGGAGCCGTCCTTCCGAGTATTTCGATTCCGGATGGTAGCTGGAATCGGTTTTTGAGGTGGTCGCTTGAATAAAATAATAACCATTCTTGCAGTAATGGTGATGGTGCTTCCTTTATCAGTAACAATCCTCTTTAGTGGTCAGGACAATCTTCTGGATACAAGCTCGGGATATTTCAACCAGATTTTACAACATGTCATGAGCTTGGGAACAACTCCATGAGTCAACTTATTACTACTATTCTTAGTGTCCTTCTCCTTCTCAGTGTTCCGCTAGGGGTTGTGCAAATCCATAATGGAATACAACTGAAAGGTGAGTTGATGGAACTAAGCTTTGCTGCAACCAAATACGTGAATAACCATGGAGGAAGAAGCGAAGCGGATGTACGATATGCCGTACAGCAATTCATTTCGCAGGAATTGTCCAGCAAATCATACCACCTGACTCTTTCCGATCTAGCAATAACGATTCAAAGAGTAAACCCGTCCAATCCGAATGTGTGGAGCCACGAAGATGAGTTCATACTGACAATGCAAATGAAAATTCCATTTATTTCTCACCTTATTCCGATAGGGACGAAGCCGATAGAGGTAAAACGTACAGGGACCGTCCAGATGATGGATTATGACTTATAGTGTGAAGAGGTTGGAGAATAGGGAGAGGATATTACGGGAATTCAGATTTTAACGATATCTGCGACCCTTCTTTTCTTGCTGTTTGGCATAACAACCGTTGATGCCGATCTTACCCTGCAAAGAAAACAGGAAGTAAAGGCATTGTTGGAGCTAGCCAATCAAAATGCTACATTCGCCATCGATCAGGAGTTAAAGACAGAAGGCATTATCGAACTGAATGAAGATGAGGCCCTTACCCGGTTTGTCAAACGGATGGAGCAAAACGGAAAATACCGATTACAAGGAAAAGTGTTTTCACCATTGAAGGGAAGTATCACTTCTGACCCAATTCCTTTTGTTCATTACTATGTTAATTTTGAAAATTGGCGAAGGGATCTCAACCTTCTGATCAAGTATGACAACAATCAGTTAACCATCCAGCAAGCGACTTTTGGGTATCAACCGAATCCTTCTGGTGGGCTTCTAACCATCTCTGTTCAAGAGGAAAATGGACAGCTTGTTTCATTAACTCCGAAACGGATGGTGGGGCCATCATTAGTCGTTGTCGCCTACATCAAAGATCGAGCGCTCACTTCATTTCTTCCCCAGCACAAATTCCCCGTAGCAAGTGTAGAAGAATTAAAATGGTAAGATCTCATTCCATATCATCCCCTCTGTCCCATGTTCACAAGGGACTTTTTCTTTTTTCTTCTATATTAATTGGACAAAATCCCAACAGATGGTCACCCTTCCAGTAAAAACACTTCAAATGTTCCGTAAATATTCTGTAAACAGGAAGGAATCACCCCCCGTTTGTCGAAATACGCTAGTAAAGAAATAACTGAATATTTATTTCTATCTCCCAAGAAGTGAGGGTTGCAAATGACAGTGAGTACCTCCTCTTTCCAAGGTTGTCCCCGTCGTTGGCGGGAAGTTGAAAGACAATTAGGGATTGTCGTTCCGAAATCTCTTCGAACTGACACATCCGCCTTGTTGTTCCTGGAAAGCGTCGCTGCAACACCCATGTTAGACAGAGAAGAAGAAATGCATTGCCTGACCCGTTATCAGCAAGAGAACGATCTGCAAGCGCGTGAAAAGTTAGTTCAAGCTTATTTGAGATATGTCGTCAGTACGGCCCTTCGTCATTTAAAAAAGGGGATGCCGTTTCTTGATTTGATTCAAGAAGGAACATTTGGGTTGTTTACAGCCATCGAAAAATTCGACATAAATCGAGGCGTCCGTCTTTACCACTACTCCCATTGGTGGATTTCGCAAGCCATTACACGTGCCATCAGTGATAAAGGCCGTCTGATTCGGATCCCTGTTCACATGCATGAACAAATCCGCCAGTATCAAAAAGAGGTACTGAAACAGGCGCACTCCCTCGGTCGTTATCCCGAGCGTCATGAAATCGCTGACGCACTGGATATCAATGTTGATAAAGTCGAGATTATTGAATATGCGCTTATGATGAAGACCGAATCTTTTGACGAGCTGCCGTTTGAAGAGTACGACGAAGCGAATCGAGGAGAGGAATCTCTCAGTTATGCTGAAATTGTGGACGATGGAGAATCATCGTTGGACGATTGGATCGAGAAAGTGGACTTACGCCAGCAAGTCTTCAATGCATTAGGCCGATTGAATCCTAGAGCACAGGAAATTATTGCCATGCGATACGGGTTGTACAATGATCAGGTGTATACGTTAGAGGAAGTGGGGAAAATCTTCGGCCTCACCCGAGAGCGTATTCGCCAGATTGAAGCGACGACGATTGACCGCCTGCGCAAACAGAAGAACTCCAAAGCGTTGATGGAGTATCTATCATAAAAATTCGACACAACCAGTTAGTAACCGTACGAATTGTCGTACGGTTTTTCTTATGTCCGACAGCTTTCTCGGGGGCGTTTAGTTGTTTTGCCGTATCAAAACATGTATTTTAGGTATGTGCATGTACATTTAAGGAGGAAACAACATGAGTGATTATTTGATCAGAGCGATGGGCTATGGTGGTCATGTCCGAGCATTCGCTGCCCGTACGACCGAGATTACCGAAGAGCTGCGTCGTCGTCACGATACATGGAACACCGCAACTGCGGCGATGGGAAGAACCCTTTCGCTTACGATTATGATGGGGGCAATGCTCAAGGGAGATGAGCGGATTTCTGTCAAAATCAAAGGTGGCGGCCCGATCGGTCAGATCGTTGCCGAAGCCAATGCAGATGGGGAAGGCCGAGCATACGTCACCAATCCCCATGTTCATTTTGAGTTAAATGATATTGGCAAGCTGGATGTTACGAGAGCAGTAGGTACAGACGGATTTTTGTATGTGACCAAGGACTTGGGGCTGCGTGAACCTTATCAAGGAAGTGTGCCGATCGTCTCCGGTGAAATTGGTGAAGACTTCGCCTATTACTTTACCGTCTCAGAACAAACGCCATCTGCTGTAGGGGTAGGCGTACTGGTGCATCCGGATGAACGCTATGTACTTGCTGCGGGAGGGTTCATTCTTCAGTTGCTGCCGGGAACGCCAGAAGATGTAATTGAAAAAATCGAACAGCGCCTGGCCGGTTTGCCACAAGTGTCACGCATGATCGGGGAAGGATTGACTCCTGAACAAATCCTTGAGAAGGTGCTGGACGATTCGAAAATACTGAGCAAAACCGACATTACTTTTACTTGTACCTGCTCACAGGAAAAAGTAGAAGGCATGCTGATGGGGCTTGGAAAAGAAGAGCTGCAAAGTATGATTAACGAACAAGGTGAGGCGGAAATCCACTGCCATTTTTGCAATGAACGCTATCATTTGAACAAAGAGGAACTCCAGCAAATTCTTGACGATTTGGAATAACCAGATATACAAGGAGAGGGAGATAAAGTGAATAACGTCCGGGTGTTATGGGGAATGATCGGGGGATTAATCCTGCTGCTAGCTGTCATCAGTTGGTCCTGGTACAAAGAGATGGGTCATGTTCAAACCATGGCTGTCGTCGGAGGTCAGGCAATATCGGAATCTGATTGGGTCAATGAATTGAAGCAAAAACACGGTCAGCGAGTCCTTACCGAGATGATCAACCACCTGGTAGTACTCCAAGAGGCCAAACGCTTACGTGTCGAAGTGGATGAGAACCAAGTCCAAGCGGAAATGGACAAGTTGGCAGCGAGCTATGGAGGGGAACAGCATTTTGATGATGCTCTGAAAAAAGAAGCGGGCACCAGCAAGCAAGAGGTATTGGAAGAAGTTCGTTATCATATGCTGTTGGAGGAAATCGCAACCAAAGACATCGTCATCGATGACAAAGAGATGCGCAGCTACTACGATTCCCATTCCGAAGAATTCAATTATCCTCCTCGTGCCCACCTCTCCATCATTACGATTGCTTCAATGGAAGAAGCGGAACAAGTGAGAAACGAGTTGAATCAGGGAGCCAATTTTTCGACACTTGCCAAAGAACGCTCGATTGATTCTCTCACCGCAGGAAATGGTGGAGATATGGGATGGATCTCTCTCAAGGATGAATCCGTTCCAGCTACGATTCGTGAGGAAGCTGAGTCCTTGTCCGTAGGAAAATACAGTAATCCCCTGTCTGTTGATGAAGGATTTGCCATCATTCGTCTAGAGGATTTTAAAAAACCCGTTCAGGTTTCCTATGAAGATGCGAAAGAGCAAATTCGCCGACAGATGGCTCTTGCACAGGTTTCTTTAGACGAGGTCCTCGCCCGGTTAAAGCAAGGAGCAGGGGTTACGATTGGTTCTGAAAACTCTCATTGACGTTTTTTTCCGATCTTTGTTATAATACCTATAAAACCTAGTATTTTACTCGGTATTCGGGAGGCGGAATAGAATGCGTGTGGCTCAGTCGATTACAGACCTGATTGGAAATACACCTTTGGTTAAGCTAAATCGAATCGTTGGAGAAGATTCAGCAGATATTTATCTCAAACTTGAATTTTTCAACCCGGGCAGCAGTGTAAAGGATCGAATTGCTTTGGCGATGATTGAAGACGCTGAGAAAAATGGGATTTTGAAACCGGGAGATACGATTATTGAGCCTACGAGTGGCAACACAGGTATCGGTCTTGCGATGGTTGCAGCAGCAAAAGGCTATCGTGCGATCCTTGTTATGCCAGAGACAATGAGTATTGAACGCCGCAACTTACTTCGTGCTTATGGAGCAGAGCTTGTACTGACTCCTGGAGCAGAAGGAATGGGCGGAGCGATTCGTAAGGCGGAAGAGATTGCCAAGGAAAACCCGGCCTATTTCATTCCTCAACAGTTTAACAACCCGGCGAATCCTCAGGTTCACCGTGAGACAACTGGACGTGAACTGCTCGCTCAAGCAAAAGAAATCGGCGGCATTGATGCTCTCATTTCCGGTGTAGGAACAGGTGGTACGGTAACAGGTGCAGGACAAGTGTTGAAAGAAGAGTATCCGAACATTCACATTGTGGCTGTAGAACCAACTGCTTCACCAGTTCTTTCCGGTGGGAAACCAGGTCCACATAAAATTCAGGGAATCGGTGCAGGATTCGTACCTTCCATCCTTGATACACAGATTTATGATGAGATCATTCAAATTGAGAACGAGGACGCTTTTGAAACGGCACGTCAAGTTGCACGTCTGGAAGGTATTCTGGGGGGAATTTCTTCCGGGGCAGCGATATCCGCAGCACTCAAAGTAGCACGTAAGCTTGGAAAAGGGAAAAAAGTCGTTGCCGTCATTCCAAGCAACGGTGAGCGTTATCTCTCCACTCCTTTATACAATTTCGAAGACTAAATCTAAGCAACCACCAGATTATCGAGATGTCTGGTGGTTTTTATTATGATATGCTAGATAACAGTATACTACAGCGGAGTGTGAATACAGTTGATTCAGCCTAGCTTTGCAGAACTCCAAGCTTATCTTGATAAATACACCCATATCCCACTATCGGTTCGTACTACATGGACACCAGAGATTGATCCGTTTGTAGTCATGCAAACGCTGTCAAAAACGCTGGCTGGTGCTGTTCTGTTAGAGAGCGGGAGAGCAGGGCGCTACAGTTATCTGGCATATGAACCGGTTGCAACTATCACAAGTAAGGGCTTGACCACGACTATTTGTCTCAAGGAAAGCCAGGAGACGGTTGAGCAACAGAATCCGTTACATGTGCTCAGGACCTTTATGCAAAAGTACGCTACACCTCGAATACCAAATCTACCGGATTTCACCGGAGGGGCAGTCGGGTACCTGAGCTATGATTTGAATGAGTACTTTGAGCCGACTGTTGCCAATGATGCGGTTGATGACTTACTGCTGCCAGATCTGTATGTTATGATATACCATAACGTGATTGTCTTTGACCATGAGACGAGAGAAATCATCTGCATCCGCCACATACCTGTAAACACATTGACCAACGAAGTGTATGAGCAAACAGCGAAGTCACTAGAGGATTTGCTTCAAAGCATCCAATCGATTCAATCTTCACAGAGCGACACCGATTGGGAAGCACTTCGGAAAATGCCTCTGTCCTCTATGCAACCCGTTGAAGTCTCCTTTGCCAAGAAAGATTTCGAGCAGGCGGTTGACCGAGTGAAGGAGTACATTTCAGCAGGCGATGTCTTTCAGGTCAATCTTTCGGTTAGACAGACCAAACCACTGGAAGTTGGACCGACAGAGGTATATGACGTGTTGCGACAGTTGAATCCTTCTCCCTATATGGGCTATCTACATTTCGATGAGTTCCAGTTGGTTAGCGCATCACCTGAGCTCTTGGTAAAGGTGAAAAATCGTGAAGTTAGCACGAGGCCAATTGCTGGAACACGTCCAAGAGGGCGTAATGACGAGGAAGATCAATTGCTTGCGCAAGAACTGATTGACAACGAGAAGGAACGAGCAGAGCACGTGATGCTGGTTGATTTGGAGCGAAATGATCTGGGGCGTGTTTGCCGATACGGAAGTGTAGAGGTTAGTGAGTTCATGGTGATTGAGCGGTATTCGCATGTCATGCATATCGTCTCTCATGTGAAAGGTGAGCTTGCTGATGAAAAAGATGCTTACGATGCGGTGGAAGCGGCTTTCCCTGGAGGTACGATTACAGGTGCTCCGAAAATCAGGACGATGCAGATCATTGGAGAGCTTGAGCCTGTGAAGCGTGGCATCTATACCGGATCAATCGGATGGTTTGATTTTAATGGTGACGTAGAGTTGAATATCGCCATACGGACCATGGTTGTCAAAGACCAGCAGGCGCATGTGCAAGCAGGGGCAGGAATCGTCATTGATTCCAACCCGGAGGCAGAGTATTTCGAGTCTTTGAAGAAGGCAGAAGCGTTATGGAAAGCGTTGGAGTTGAGCCAGAACAGAATGAAGAGTATGGAGGAGAGCCGAGCATGATTTTGATGATTGATAACTACGATTCGTTTACGTACAATCTTGTACAATTCGTTGGAGAGTTAGGGGAAGAATTACAAGTTTACCGCAACGATAAAATCTCCATTGAAGAGATTGAACGACTGCAGCCCGACTACTTGATGATTTCACCGGGGCCGTGCACACCGAATGAAGCGGGAATCAGCATGGAGGCGATTCGCCATTTTGCAGGCAAAATTCCCATCCTGGGTGTTTGTCTGGGACATCAGTCGATTGGACAGGTATTTGGCGGGAAGGTCATTCGAGCAGAGCGGTTGATGCACGGGAAAACGTCGGAGGTGCTTCACGATGGGAAAACACTCTTCCGGGACATCCCTTCACCTTTTACTGCGGCCCGATACCACTCCTTAATCGTGCAAGAAGAGCTGCTGCCGGGTGTGTTAGAGGTTTCTGCCCGCACAGCAGATGGTGAGATTATGGCGATTCGCCATCGGGAGTACGCGATTGAGGGAGTGCAATTCCATCCCGAATCGATCATTACGGAGCATGGAAAGAAATTATTGAAGAACTTCCTCACCTCCTATGCGAAGGAAAAAACGAACTAGTTTACGATAGCAGGTTAATTGAAAATCCGACCACTCGAGAGATCGAGTGGTTTTTGCACATAACGACTCAGATTCGATTTTGTTTAGGAGAGAAATACATGATTGTTTATGTGAATGGAGAACTTGTTCCAGTTGAGCAAGCACAGTTATCAGTGATGGATCATGGTTTTTTATACGGGATCGGACTGTTTGAGACGATGCGAGTGTACAACGAGAATATTTTTTTGTGGGAAGAGCATTGCCATCGGTTGATGGAGAGCCTGACTCATGTGCGCATCAATGGGAACTGGACAAAAGACGAACTAAGGGAAGCAGTCCAATGTACGCTCAGTGCAAATCATCTTCGGGATGCGTATGTTCGATTAAGCGTGACAGCGGGGAATGAGGGGATTGGCTTACAGGGAAACGGGTATAACGAGCCTTCATTATTTGTTTTTGCAAAGCCAGTAGCTCCTATTGTAATTCCTCCTGTACCCAAGAAACTGCAAATCGTCTCGATTCCACGTCAAACAATGGAAGGAACAATTCGTTTTAAATCGCATAACTATCTGAACAATGCGCTGGCTAAGCTGGAAGTGGGGAATGATCCTTCGGTGGAAGGGTTGTTTTTGACTCAAGATGGGTACATTTGTGAAGGAGTGGTCAGTAACATTTTTTGGGTAAAGGATGAGGTTTTGTATACACCTGCCCCCTCAACTGGCATGCTGAACGGGATTACTCGCAACCATGTATTGTCATTGGCTGATCGACTGGAAATCAGATGGCAAGAAGGTGCCTATCAGTTGGAAGACCTTTTTGCGGCAGAGGAAGTGTTCGTCACCAATTCCATTCAAGAAATCGTTCCCGTCTCGACAATCAATCACAAGGCAATACCAATCGTATACGGACAAAAATCACACAAACTGCATGCCGCATACCGTCAGTCTGTAGAATTGTCTGGATGATTATGGTATGCTATCGACAACAAAAATGAGTGTTTTCACATAAAACAAGGAGCATCGATATGAGCAAGTACAGACCTTATTTGATTCATGCCGACGACCAGGAAAGCATCCGTAGAGAGATGAACAAGATTGGCTCCGATCCCAGTGGAATTACTTTGATGGCACCAAAGGGAGAGACGTTGCTAATTCGCGTATCAAATGTATCGCTCAAGGCAGCTAATATATTAAAACAGGAAATGTTGGCACGTGGGGGAGATGCTGCCGTACATAAGCAAGTGTCCATGCTTTCAATTGAAGACTCCGATGTCCTGTTGGTTGGCACCAGGAGGCAGTTTCGGGATGTGCTCAGGAAGCTTCGTGGTCAGCCGTTCGGATTAAAAAAACTGGGGACGGAAATAGAACAGTTGTTACAGCAAAACGAGGTTCTGCGAAAGCGAAAAGAACTTTCCTGTGGCTCCCATACCTTGCCTCTTGGCCAAAGAACATTAATTATGGGGATTTTGAATGTAACCCCAGATTCTTTCTCAGATGGCGGTCGTTACAATGACACGCACCGAGCCGTTGCCCATGCCAAGGAGCTTATTCAAGCTGGCGCAGACATCATTGACATTGGCGGTGAGTCAACCCGCCCCGGTTTCGCCCCTGTAGAGGTTGAGGAAGAGCTGAAGCGGGTCCTGCCGATTGTATCCGCCGTAGCAAAGGAATGTAATGTTCCCATTTCCATTGATACCTATAAAGCAGAAGTAGCCAAGCAGGCAATCGAGGCAGGTGCCCACATTATTAATGATGTATGGGGAGCCAAGCGAGATCCTGACATGGCGAAAGTAGCTGCCGAATATAAAGTACCCATTATTCTGATGCATAATCGTGACAATATGGATTACGCTGACTTTTTTCGGGATTTCATTGGTGACTTGTATGAGTCGATTCAAATTTCACTCGATGCAGGTGTGACACAAGATCAGATTATCCTTGATCCAGGTATAGGGTTTGCCAAAACATTGGATCAGAATCTGGAGACAATGAGACGTCTGGATGATCTCGTTGCCCTTGGGTACCCTGTATTGCTCGGAACCTCACGCAAATCAATGATCGGCAAAGTACTGGATTTGCCCGTTGAGGAAAGAGTAGAGGGAACTGCTGCAACCTGTGCCTTGGGTATTGCAAAAGGGTGCCAAATTGTCCGGGTCCATGATGTTCTTGAGATGAAACGGGTTGCACAAATGATGGATGCGATGCTGCAAGGAGGTAAACATCATGGATAAGCTTTATTTCAACCGAATGTCTTTCTATGGGTACCACGGCGTATTTGAGGCGGAAGCTCAGTTAGGCCAGCGCTTTATCATCGATCTGGAGCTTTCACTGGATTTGGCTAAGGCAGGTAAAAGCGACAATCTGCAGGATACTGTTAACTACGCCGAGATTTTTGAGCAGGTGCGTCAGATTGTAGAAAATGAGCGCTATCAACTGATTGAAGCGGTAGCTTCTCAAATTGCCGATCGACTGCTTGACCAATTTCCGATCCATGAGGCTAAAGTCAAAGTAACTAAACCCACTCCGCCGATCAATGGTCACTATGACTCCGTAGCCGTTGAAATGGTACGGACCTCACAGAAAGGATAATAGCAGATGGCCGTTCAGGTTTTGCTTGCACTTGGAACGAATCTAGATGATCGGGAAAAGAATCTGATTCAAGCAATCGATGCCTTGCATGGTGTTCCCGGGATCAGTGTGTTGGCTATGTCGAATGTTTATGAAACAGAACCAGTTGGATATGTTGATCAGCCGGCATTTTTGAATATGGTCGTGAAGGTTGAGACAACGTTAGACCCAGAAACATTGCTGGAAAACACGCTTCGAATTGAGCAGGAGCTTGGGCGTATCCGTACCGTACGCTGGGGTCCTCGTCTGATTGATATTGATATTTTGTTCTATGGTTCCAAACAGGTGAATACACCTGACTTGCAGATACCGCACCCTTCCCTTGTCGATCGTGCCTTTGTTCTGGTTCCACTGCGTGATCTATGGGGAGAAGAGACTTTGCCTGTTTTTAACCGTACGATTCAGTACTTTATTGAAAAAACGGATGATCACAAGGGGGTAAAACAATGGGGGACGCTCGACTGGGCAACAGAATCAGGGCCTTCCGCAAGTTAAAGGGGTATACCCAACAATCATTTGCACAAGAAATGGGTGTTTCACTTGCTTTCGTCGGTTCTCTTGAACGGGGAACAAAAGCACCTACAGAACCTATCTTGCGAAGAGTCGCCAGTACTTTACAAGTTGATTATGAAGAATTATGTGCTATAAATAATAGATAGTTATTGGACTGTTTTTCTTGGAAGGAGGAAGTGAAAGCAAGTGAAGATCGGCAACATTGAACTGAAGAACAACGTTGTGCTTGCACCTATGGCAGGAGTATGCAATCCTGCTTTTCGATTGATTGCCAAAGAGTTTGGAACAGGCCTTGTCTGTGCCGAGATGGTGAGCGATAAAGGGATCATCCATGGCAATAAAAAGACAATGGATATGCTGTTCGTCGATGAGCGAGAGAAACCGTTAAGCCTGCAGATTTTTGGTGGAGATAAGGAGACGCTTGTACAAGCGGCAAAATTTGTCTCAGAACACTCCAATGCTGACATTATAGATATCAATATGGGATGTCCTGTTCCGAAAATTGTAAGTTGTGATGCTGGCGCCCGATTGTTGCTTGACCCTGATAAAATCTATGAGGTTGTAGCCTCCGTGGTTGATGCCGTCGATAAACCGGTTACTGTCAAAATGCGCCTCGGCTGGGATGAGCAGCACCTTTATGCGATTGAAAACGCACAGGCTGTCGAGCGAGCAGGTGGTCAAGCAGTTTCCGTGCACGGGCGGACACGTGTCCAAATGTACAAGGGCAAGGCGGATTGGGACTGGATTCGTCGTGTAAAGGAAGCGGTGAATATCCCTGTAATCGGCAATGGTGATGTAGCTTCACCGGAAGATGCGAAGCGCATGCTGGATACGACCGGGTGTGACGGGGTCATGATTGGACGTGCTGCGTTGGGGAACCCGTGGATGTTGTATCGCACGGTACAATACCTTACAACAGGGGAGCTTCCACAGGATCCAACACCTCGTGAGAAAATTGAGATCTGTCTGCTGCATGCAGATCGGTTAATTGCTTTGAAAGGCCCACGGGTTGGAGTGCTCGAGATGCGTAAACACGCTGCCTGGTATCTGAAAGGATTGCCTGGCTCGACACATACCAAGAATATTATCAATCAAGTGGAGACGGAGGAAGAATTGCGTTCTGCCTTGCTCCAATACGTTGACTGGTATGAGGCCCATGGGAATTATGAAGGTTATGAGGAAAAAGAAGAGGCTGAAGAAATTGTCAACTATTAATTAATACCCAAACATTGACAACCATTTCTTCATACCCTATAATACCTCGTATTATTACTGTGTTGAAGCTGCCAGAAAATCTGGCAGCTTTCCCTATGAATCATGAAGGAACTGGTTTTCGGCTGTATAAAGGGCAATTCATCTACATATAATCCTTTGTACTTTTGTGCCTGGGATTACGAAATTTCTTATAACGGGGGAATTGAGATATGTCTGAAAAAGAAGTTATTCTCACACCTGATGGGTTGAAAAAGTTGGAGCAAGAGCTCGAAGATTTGAAAACGGTTAAACGCAAAGAAGTAGCTGCCCGAATTAAAGAAGCAATCAGCTTTGGTGATATTAGTGAGAACTCTGAATATGAGGAAGCAAAGAATGAGCAGGCGTTTATTGAAGGACGTGTTCTCACACTTGAAAAAATGCTCCGAAATGCTCGGATTATCACAAATGATGAAGTGGATACAGGTAAAGTGAGCGTAGGCTCAACTGTACGCGTAAAAGACTTGGAGTACGGCGACGTTGTGGAATATACCATTGTAGGTTCGGCTGAGTCTGACCCGATGAATAACAAGATCTCCAATGAATCTCCAGTAGGTCAAGCGCTGTTAGGCAAGTCAAAAGGTACTGTCGTAGATGTACACGTACCTGCAGGCGTAATCCAATACGAAATTCTCGATATTAATCTATAATGTAAATTGTTGGCGTATCCGTTTCAATCGGGTACGCCCTAGTGCTATATAGAAACATAAGGAGTGAAAGGTACAATGGCAAGTGAAGACAATCTGCAAACGGAACAAGAACAGCAAGAAGGGTTACATGAACTTTTGCAGGTTCGACACGATAAGATGAACCAATTCCGTGAATGGGGCATTGATCCATTCGGGCAAAAGTTTGTGCAATCTCACCATACAATCGATGTTATTTCTGCTTATAACGGATTGTCCAAGGAAGAGCTGGAAGCAAATCATCATGAGGTTTCCTTGGCTGGTCGTTTGATGGCCAAGCGTGAAATGGGTAAAGCCAGCTTTGCACAGTTGCTGGATAGAAGTGGTCAAATTCAAATCTACGTACGCCAGGACACCATTGGCGAAGATGCTTATAAAATTTTTGACCTGGCTGACATCGGGGACTTGGTGGGTGTCTCAGGAGTTGTGTTTAAAACCAAAACAGGAGAACTTAGCGTAAAGGTAAAAGAATTTACCTTCCTTTCCAAGTCGCTTCGTCCACTTCCTGAGAAATATCACGGTCTAAAAGACGTAGAGACTCGCTATCGTAAGCGTTACGTCGATTTGATTGTGAACCCGGAAGTGCGTGACACGTTTATTACCCGCAGTAAAATTCTGACGTCTATGCGTCGTTACTTGGATAGCTTGGGTTATCTTGAAGTGGAAACTCCTACACTACATGCAATTGCAGGTGGTGCTTCGGCTCGTCCGTTTATCACGCATCACAATGCATTGGACATGCAGTTGTTTATGCGTATTGCCATAGAGCTTCATCTCAAACGCCTGATCGTTGGTGGACTTGAGAAGGTATATGAAATCGGTCGTGTCTATCGTAATGAGGGTATTTCTACTCGTCACAATCCTGAATTCACGATGATTGAGTTGTATGAGGCTTATGCAGATTACCAAGATATCATGAAGCTTACCGAAGAGATGGTTGCCCATATTGCAAAAGAAGTGTTGGGTACGACGAAGATTCAATATCAGGGAAATGAGATTGACTTGACACCGCAATGGCGTCGTGTTCATATGGTTGATTTGATCAAGGAGCACGTTGGGGTCGACTTCTGGCGTGAGATGAGTGATGACGAAGCTCGTGCGCTGGCAAAAGAGCATGGAGTAACTGTTGAGCCACATCACACATTCGGTCATGTAGTTAATGAATTCTTCGAGCAAAAGATCGAAGAGACATTAATTCAACCTACGTTTGTTTATGGACATCCGGTTGCTATTTCTCCATTGGCGAAAAAGAACGATCAGGATCCTCGCTTCACTGACCGCTTCGAATTGTTCATTGTTGCGAGAGAACATGCGAATGCGTTTACTGAGTTAAATGATCCGATTGACCAGCGTCAACGCTTTGAAGCACAGTTATTAGAAAAAGCGGCAGGTAATGACGAAGCTCATGAAATGGATGATGACTTTATTGAGGCACTCGAATATGGCATGCCGCCAACCGGTGGTTTGGGTATCGGGATTGACCGTTTGGTTATGCTTCTTACAGACTCTCCTTCCATTCGAGATGTCCTGCTCTTCCCGTTGATGCGCGACAGAGACTAATTGATTGATGGAAAAACCGACCTGAATTGGTCGGTTTTTTTGATTGATTGACCTTTCTCAAAATGCTATAGTTAGGAGGTTCATTTTTGACGAGGTGAAATTTACGAAACACAAGTAGTAATTTCCACTTGATCCGAATTAGGCGATATGTTATATTAATCAAGTCGCTGTTGAACATTTAAAAAACTGTTGACATACAATTCTTAATTTGATATTATTTAAGAGTTGTTGAAAAATGCTCTTTGAAAACTGAACAATAAAGCGTTTTATAGTGAATCAAACACTAGCCAAGCAACATGTTTTGCAGTTTAGAATCAACTCAACTTTATTGGAGAGTTTGATCCTGGCTCAGGACGAACGCTGGCGGCGTGCCTAATACATGCAAGTCGAGCGAGG
>NZ_JBNCMT010000047.1:26530-32111 GCF_049846925.1 Brevibacillus nigriterrae | reverse complement strand
TATAGACGATAAGGTTGATAGGTTCGGTGTGGAAGTGCGGTAACGCATGGAGCTGACGAATACTAATCGGTCGAGGACTTATCCACGTATTTTCCTTAGTCAAATTTACATTGCGTATCCAGTTTTCAGAGAGCAAACAAGAAGCTCATGAATCTATCTGTTAGATAGACTCATGAGCTTTTTTGATTGTTAAGCTTACAGATTATTTATCATTCATTTTTATAAGAAAAGAGGAGAAGAAACCAATACACAAAAAGGCAGCAAATACCTCAAAGGTTAAGATGTAGCTTCCTGTCTTAAGTAGGTTTAATGCGACTACCGGTCCGAGGGTTGCTCCAATAAATAAGATAAAAGTATACAAAGAAACGGCTACCCCACGAGATTTTCCTCCCAAATTTCCAATCATAGAAATTAATGTTGGTACGCTAAGGGAAATCCCGACAACAAAAATAACACTCATAGCAACAAGTAAAGGAAGGTTGGAAATAATACCAATTAGACCCATGCCAACAGTTGCTAATATCAAATTTGCTTGCAATACTATCCTTATTCCGAATTTTGCTACTAATCCTCCGGCAAAAGGAGACAGTAACATGCCAATTATCCCGGATGCCCTAACCATTAGAATCTGATGATTGTTCAATCCAAATGGAGATTGACTCAAATAATCTCCCAAAGCAGTGTACATGCCAACAAATGAAAATAACAGCGTGATGGTAATGAAATAACAAAAGAAAAGGTTTTTTTGTAAAAGTAATGTTCCCATTTGCTTAAATGGAGCCAGTAGATTCCCCCTATTTTGTTGAATTTCCCCTTTCAGAACCAATCTTGCTAGTAAAACTGCACTCAACAAATAAATACCTCCAAGGAAGGTAAAAACGTATGACCAACCCAAGCTCTGACTTACTAGACTGCTAAAAACCTGCCCCACGATACCTGCCATTAAAAATCCCGTACTGACAAACCCTAGGGTTGTTACCCGTTTTTCGATCGGAAACATTTCTACAACATAAGCAAGTACAGCCGGAGCAAAGGTCGAAGCGGCTAAACCCTGAACGGAACGCAATATCACCAAAAAAGGGAGGCTCTTAACAACCCCCAAAATAGGTGAAACAACAAACAAAGCAATCAATCCCGCTAACATCATTTGCTTCCGCCCGTATTTTTCGGACAAAGGTGCAAAAAGCAGGAAGCCAACTGCATATGCAAATGAGAAAGCACTTGTCGTCCATGAAGCTTGGGATTGTGAAACGCCAAACACATTTGAAAAAATGGGTGCCATCGGAATGGTGATATACAAACTTGAAACGACAACTAAACCGCACCATACGAGTATGGATGCCATCAAAGTATAGTTTTTTTCAGTGGCGGTAGTCTGCCCTGCAGTACCAGGTAGTTCTGTCAAATGTTGAACCCCCCCTGTTGTAGATTTATTACGTACATTGTAACAAATCTACAATAAATGTCAAATAGTTACGACATCTGAATTGAGAGCTTGCTGAGCAGTAAGTCAAAAACCACGTCAGCGAAACGTGATTTTTGTGTATGGTAGAAGTAGAAAGACAAAATAGCGTATTTTAGGTATCAGCTACAAGGGTTTGACAAGAGCGGAGAGAAGTTATAAATTACCCCTATGGGTATATAACAATTTCCGTTTTTTATGGTTATGTAAAAAAGCGGAAATCGGAAATGATATGTACATCTAGAGCAACAGAAGAAGGGTGATTAGATGGACAGAACGGAGAGAAGCAAATGGGTAAGAAACTGGTTATTTTATTCGGCTTGTTAGTCGTCGTGATCTGGTTAACAATGGGTAATACAGACAGGAATCAAGAGGTTCTTGTTATTCCTGAGGTCAACTATAAGGCTCCCGCCTTCACTCTTCCAGCGTTATATGGACAAGAAGTCAGTTTGGAGCAATATAAAGGGAAGCCAGTGTTTATCAACTTTTGGGCATCCTGGTGCCCTCCTTGTAGAATGGAAACGCCAGATCTGACAACTCTCTACGAAAAGTATAAAAATCGTATTGGTTTTATCGGGGTAAATGTAACTGCGCAAGACGACTTAGAGAATGTTAATGATTTTGTGAATGAATTTCATGTAACCTTTCCGATTGCCCTCGATCATTCTGGAGAGGTTAGCAAACAGTATAAAATTATAGCGATGCCCACCAGCTATATAGTTGACAAGAATGGTGTCATTGTTTTTAAAAAAACAGGAGTAGTCACAAAGCCTGAAATTGAACAGGTTTTGGAGCGGATCCTCAAAGGAGAAGAATAGTATGTTTGAGGCATCCTCAGTTTTATCTTTTGGACCATTCCATATAACGATTTCTGTAGCTAGCCTGGTGTTGGGTGTAATTCTGGCACTCGGTTGGATTTCTTATGAAGGGAAAAAATACTCGATTCCCTGGGTTAAATCGTTTATCGACACAATTTCGCAGGCTTTCCTAGTAGGTATCCTAGTCTATAAATTCTGGCCACTAATGGAAGATCCACTACTTTTCCTAAAAGAACCTGTTCGGTTGTTATTTACCAGTGGCGGGGTATATGCAATAGAAGTGGCCGTCCTGATTAGCTCATTATGGTTTCTCATGAATGGAGTAAGAGGAAAATGGTTGGGTTGGATTGCAGCCGGATGGATGTTATTCGGTAATATCATTGTTGAACTGTTACTCGCTGTGCTCGTCAAATCGTATGGGGAGCCTGCATGGATTGAGGTCATTGTTTATTTATGCTTAGTGGGCATTTTGATCAATGAGGGGCGACTTATCCTGTCAAAAGCACATGAGAGAGTAGGGATGATACTCGTAGGGGTAAGTTCTGTTACTTTGCTTAAGTATAGTTTGATATCGATGCCAGCTGATCCTTTCATACTGGGACGAAGTTTATTAGAGATGCTTTCCCTTGTGATACTCATTATAGGAATGCTTATTTTGCTAACCCCAGCGCGGTATGTCACTCACCGAATAGATGATAGTGCTGGGGTATAAGAGATCTCCAATGACTTGATGGAGGTGTTCCTGATAACCGTAAACTTCAAGGACGGTTAGTTATGAAAATTAGGGCTCGTTGCTAGTAGAAACATCTACTTGGTAACGACCCCTTCTTTTTTTGTGGGTTACTTGCCTTTTTGCAATGAGTATAAAGCATCTCCAAAGCGAGAGATAGCTTCGTAAATCTGCTCTTCCTTCACACGTCCAAACGTAAATCGGGCAAACCCATTTTTCGTCCCAAAAACACTGCCAGGGACATAGACAACCCCTCGTTTGATTGCTTCCTTTACTAATTTCTGTTCGTTTATTTCCTCTTTGATTTTGCACCAAATATGAATGCCACCCTCAGGTACAAGGAAGTCTACTTGATCCGCCAGTTGGTCATATAGTGAAAAAACGATTTTATCTCTATTGATGGCGAGTGAGTTGCGAAGTCTTTGCAAGTGAATTGGGAAATCCTCAGACGATAAAAATTGGGAAGCGATCCATTCAGGAATGATGCTATGTCCAAAATCGATCTGTTGTTTGGCGTCTGCTAATCTTTCTATTACGGCTTGTGGGCCAAAAATCCATCCAATTCGTAATCCCGATGCAACAATCTTGCTTAACGAACTGACGTAGAGAACGGTACCATTCTGATCCATTGATTTGATTGTAGATACTTGTGTCCGATCAAAGGCGGTCAAACTGTACGGATCATCTTCAATAATGGGAATTCCAAAGTCAGAGGAGATTTCCAGAATTCTCTTTCGCCGATCCATATCTAAAAAGGAACCGGTAGGATTTTGAAAGTTAGGGTTAAGAAAGACCATTTTTATTCGATGCTGCTTGTACAAACTCACAATGTTATCTGGATCGATCCCGTGACTATCTACTGGCAGCAGGAAGGTCCTTAGCCCGGCTGATTTAAACAACGGCAGTGAGTAGCTATAGGAAGGATCTTCAATGGCAACGGCGTCCCCTGGTTGGAGCAAGCACTGCACAATCAGGTACAGAGCTTGCTGGGCTCCTGAAGTTATCAATATGGACGAAGGTGTTGCAGGGATATTTCTCGATTCCTTCAGATGCAAGGCAATCGTCTCACGCAATTGCAGGTTTCCCTGTGGATGATCATAACCTACATGGTAGTTAAAATCTCCACTAGACATAATGGCTCGGAAATATTGAGAAGCAGAAAACTCGGGAGACAGTTCGCCACTTGCCAGATCAATCAGATCCAGATCAAACGCCTCTTTTCGAATGCTTCGCATCATGGCTGTGTTCGGTAAAAATGACCCTGATTCCACTAGCTTCTCCCAGTTTGGAATCCGTTTGCGAGTACTCCCCCAAATATCTCTGCTTACGATCGTACCTTTCCCTTGCACGCTTTCCACAATACCGGAAGCTCGTAGTTCTTCATACGCCGCCACTACGGTGGAACGATTGATGCCTAATTCTTTTGCCAGTGAGCGTTCGGAAGGAAGTACTGCTCCAGCAGGGTATTCGCCATTGGAAATACGTTCTTCAAGATGTTGGGCAATTTGCTTGTAAACCGGTATTTGAGTATTGCGATCGGGTTGCCAATCCATCGTGCATTTCACTTCCTCATCGTCACAACTATCTGGTGGATGGTCATATTTTTAGGGAACTGGAGGGTTCACTTTTATTGAAACTATCTATAATTGATTTTCAGAAAAAGGTTTTGATGTTCTTACGATAGGATAATCCGCAGGTCATGTAAAGAACCGATGGAGATGAGAAAGGGGTACAGCGATGAAAGAGAAATGGTTTTTTTTTGCTTCTATTTTTACTATTATCACCTTGCTTACAGGATGTAGTGAGAGGTTGATGGTCTTGGATCCAAAAGGTCCCCAGGCCCAAACGCAAGCCGATGTGATCATGATATCCATATGGACGATGTCTTTTATTATCATCGTGGTTGTCGCTTTGTTCTTGTTTATGGTAATCAGGTATCGTGCATCGAGACAATCTGATGACTATGAGCCTCCGTATATTGAAGGCAGTATCTTAGTGGAGTCAATTGTTGTAGGGATTCCTGTTTTGATCGTTATTTTCCTTTCTATTATTTCCGTGAACAGCAATTATATCGTGGAGGCAACACCGAAAGGATACGAGGATAAAAAGCCATTAATTATTTACGCATCATCTTCTAACTGGAAGTGGCATTTTAGTTATCCAGAAGAAAATATTGAAACGGTGAACTACTTGCGGATTCCGACAGACCGGGCAATTGAATTCAAGCTGTATTCATACGGTCCCATCACCAGCTTCTGGATTCCACAACTGGGAGGACAAAAATATGCCATGGCTGATATGGTCACGACGTTGCACCTGGCTGCAGATGTCCCTGGTGAGTATATGGGACGGAACGCAAACTTCAGTGGTGAGGGGTTCGCTGAAAATACGTTTAATGTAGAGGCAATGACTGAAGTGGATTATGAGAAATGGATTGATGATGTCAAGGATACAGCGAGTCCGCTAACAAAAGAGATCTTCGAGAAATTACTGGAGCCCGGTCATGTCGGACAAGCCACATTCACGGGAACACATCTGGAATTCAGTCCGGCTCCTGAAGGAGAACATTCA
>NZ_JBNCMT010000047.1:0-26430 GCF_049846925.1 Brevibacillus nigriterrae | reverse complement strand
GAGATCTTCGAGAAATTACTGGAGCCCGGTCATGTCGGACAAGCCACATTCACGGGAACACATCTGGAATTCAGTCCGGCTCCTGAAGGAGAACATTCAGGTCACCATCAGAAATAGACAAGAAAGGGGTCACAACAATGGATTACTTCTCACGATTTGCAGTACCTCACCCGAGTACAGCAATATACGCTTCCATGGCAGCGATTGCGTTAACCGTCATCGCAATCATTGTCGGGCTAACCTATTTTAAAAAATGGGGGTATTTATACCGTGAATGGTTAACGAGCGTGGACCATAAACGGATTGGCATTATGTATCTGATTTCTGCGTTGATCATGCTGTTCCGTGGTGGAGCGGATGCCATTATGATGCGTGCTCAGACCGCGATTCCTGACAATACGTTATTGGATGCGCAGCATTATAACGAGATTTTCACTACACATGGAACACTTATGCTGATCTTTATGGCAATGCCTTTTATCTATGCGTTAATGAATTTCGTTGTTCCATTACAAATTGGAGCAAGAGATGTCGCCTTCCCGCGCTTGAATGCGCTCAGTTTTTGGTTATTTTTCATGGGGGCCATGCTGTTCAATATTGCGTTTGTCATTGGCGGCTCCCCCGACGCAGGTTGGTCAGCTTATTTTCCGCTTGCAAGCAATGAGTTCAGCCCATCGGTGGGAATCAATTATTACGCACTTGCGTTACAGATTTCAGGCATAGGTACATTGATATCAGGGATTAACTTTATCACTACCATTCTTAAGTTGAGAGCACCCGGTATTACTTTACTGAAAATGCCGATGTTCACCTGGTCAGCTCTTGTCACCAATGTGATCGTTGTATTTGCCTTTCCCGTATTAACTGTGGCACTGGCTATGATGACCATGGATCGATTGTTCGGAACACATTTCTTTGCATCTACCAATGGCGGTATGGATATGCTGTGGGCCAATCTGTTCTGGGTATGGGGGCATCCGGAAGTGTATATTTTAGTTCTGCCGGCTTTCGGGGTGTATAGTGAGATCATTTCCACTTTTGCACGTCGTAACTTGTATGGGTATAAATCGATGGTAGCGTCTATGGTGATCATTTCACTCCTCTCATTTCTGGTTTGGACCCATCATTTCTTTACGATGGGGCAAGGTGCGCTTACGAATAGTGTGTTTTCCATATCGACAATGGCTATTGCTGTTCCGACCGGTATCAAGATATTTAACTGGTTGTTCACTCTGTGGAAAGGCAAAATTGTATTCACCGTTCCGATGCTGTATTCGCTAGGCTTCATACCGATTTTTCTGATTGGTGGGGTCACTGGCGTGATGCTCGGAATGTCCGCCGCTGACTACCAATATCACAATACGATGTTCCTGGTGGCTCATTTTCACTATGTCATCATTCCTGGAGTAGTATTCGCGATGATTGCCGGGCTCACGTACTGGTGGCCCAAAATGTTTGGTTTCATGCTTAATGAAAGAATCGGCAAGTGGGCGTTTTGGTTCATTGCCGTCAGCTTTAACGTAACATTCTTCCCTATGTTCCTTTCTGGATTAGATGGACAAGCTCGTCGGATGTACACGTACTCTGAATCAACAGGATTTGGAACATTAAACTTCATTTCTTTTATTGGAGCGATGGGGTTAGTAATCGGATTCGCGATACTTGTTTACAACATCTACTGGAGCGTTCGATATGCTCCTCGAAATAACAGTGCAGACCCGTGGGATGCCCGTTCTTTGGAGTGGGCTACGCATAGTCCTGTGCCAGAGTATAACTTTGCTATCCTGCCACAGTGTAATTCAATTGAAGCCTTTTGGGATGCGAAAAGAAAAGGACATCAATTATTCAAAGGAAAGTATGAAAAAATTCATATGCCCAACAACAGCGGTGCACCATTTGTTATGAGTTGTATTTTCTTTGTTTGGGGATTTGCCTTTGTATTTAGCATGTGGACAGTAGTTATTATAACAACGCTTGGTATCTTCACGTGTATGGCTATTCGTTCCTTTGAAAACGATCATGGGCGGTATATCTTGGTTGAAGAAATTGAAAAAACGGAAATGATCAAACTGAGAGGTGTTAACCAATGAAAATCGACCATTCGCTGCCACTCGAATATAGTACGGATGAAAATCGAATAAAAATCTTGGGATTCTGGATTTTCCTTGGGGCTGAAATTCTCCTCTTTGGCACACTGTTTGCTTCCTATTTTACCTTGGTTGATCGTACGGGTAATGGTCCCACGGGAGCAGAAATATTCGAAATCACACCGGTGATTATCGAAACGATCCTGCTTCTAACCAGCAGTTTTGTTATTGGGCTCGGGGTTCATGCGATGCGGATTGGGAACAGGAAGGCAATGATGAGTTTCTTTACAATCACACTTCTGCTTGGACTAGGATTTATTGGAGTTGAAGCATATGAGTTTATTCATTACGCGCATATTGGAGCGGGGCTTCAGACGAGTGCATTTACAGCTATTCTGTTAACTACATTAGGGACTCACGGAGCTCACGTTACATTTGGACTGTTCTGGGGATTGGCTATTCTCCTGCAAGTGAAAAAGAGAGGGCTTACCCCAGAAACAGCAAATAAATCGTTCATTTTTTCGCTTTACTGGCATTTTCTGGACGTCGTGTGGATTTTTATTTTCAGCTTCGTCTATTTGAAAGGAATGATGGTCTCGTGAATGAATTGTTCCCAAGAAAGCAAGTGATGGGCTATGTATTTTCCATGATCTTGACGGGAATTGCACTTGCCGTTTATTTTTTCAACATGTCATTTTTGACAGGCATGACCATCCTTGTTACTACAGCATTCATACAAGCTGGTGTTCAGTTAGTAGTATTTATGCATGCAGGGGAGACGGGCGATAAGACCTCCATTTATACAAATCTGTATTACGCCTTGTTCATAGCGCTGGTTACTGTTTTCGGTACCCTGCTCTGCATGATCTGGGGTTATCAATGAAGGGCACAAACGAACCAACATTGGAAAGTCAGCGTTATTTTCAAAATTTAAGGTCAACCATCTCAGGTTGACCCTTTTTATCTTGTACGATTTTCCCCACTCCTTGCATAGGATTGCTGACGCCAGCTAGCAGTTTACGAATGCTGCCGTCAACGTACACGAGCAAAAAAATAGATCCCATTCAATCCGATGACAATGAGAAATGACGAAACACACCACATACAGACCGCGTTCAGAACAAAAAGCTCAACATAGGTAAGATACACTGAGTATATCAGCCCAAGGAACAGAGAGATTTCCAACACTCGTCGCAATATTCCAGTCTGATCACTCTGAACGAAAAGCAGCAATGCAAGCAGAAACAGATAATAGGAAACACCAATGAGCGAAACCGGCAGAGGACCAATGTACGCATACACGGAGTCATTCACCTGCTGACATTCCCCAATGGGGCAGAAGAACTGGTTAGCAACCTTGGCTAAAAACAGGTAGCCCGATACCAACACACCAAGAACGGCCAGTACGTACATAACAACTGTGGGACGCAGAGATGTCATTGTGCGGTTGCCCTTTCCATAAATGCTTGGAACTCTTTCACGCGATACCCATTCATGCGGTCCGCCACCTTTCCGCTTGCGTCGATAAGGTAAAAGACTGGTGTAATTTTCATACGGTACAGGTTCTGCTTCTCATCATCCAAGGTAACGAGCGGAAATTGAAAATTCATCTTCCGTTTTACCTGGGCGTATTCATCCTTGGTGCCCACCCCTAACATCACGAGAGGCGTGTTCGGATAGTTAGCTTGCCATTGCTGTAGCATCGGATAGGAACTTTTACACGTCTCACAATCGATTTTGGCCATCATGACAACAAACGATTTTCCCTGATAAGCGCTAATATCAACCTTGCCTCCAGTAACATCTTCCCCTGTCATGAGAGGCAGTGACTCGCCCTTGGCAAACCCTCCCGTATCAACCAAAACCTCTGTCATCAGCATGGGATTATTCACTATATAGATGCCAATGAGAGGGACGATGGCTACCAGCAGCAGTATGAACCACTTAAAACCGTTTCTCATCCCGTTGCCCCCTTCCATTCTTGCATTTCTTCTTCCTTTTGCTTTCCTTGATAAATAGAGGCATAGACCCTATTTTGGAGAAGCAGTTCTTCATGTGTTCCCTGCTCCACGATTGCTCCTTGATCGACAACGATAATCAGATCAGCATTAATGATCGTACTTAGCCGGTGAGCGATAACGACCCGCGTGCAGGACAGATTGGATAAATTCAGATCCACGATTCTCTCAGTCAGTTGATCCAGAGAGCTTGTGGCTTCATCTAGCAGAAGAATCGCTGGATCGTGGGCGAGTGCGCGGGCAAGGGCCAAGCGCTGCCGTTGTCCACCGGAGATATTGCTGCCCGTTTCCGATAACAAGGTATTGTACTTCATGGGCATTTTCATGATGTCGTCATGAATGCCAGCCAGTTTGGCAACCCGGACAATCTGATCGAATGGCAAAGCAGGATTATGCAGGGCAATATTTTCGGCAATGGTTCGATGAAAGAGGAACGTATGCTGCATCACAACACCGATCTGTTGGCGCAATTGCGGCTTATCCAGACGAGAGACATCCAGGCCGTCAAACATGACCTTGCCACTGGTCGGCTGATAGAGTCCCAGGAGCAGACAGGCCAGCGTGCTTTTTCCCGCCCCTGAAGCTCCGACAATCGCTACTTTTTGTCCAGGACTAATAGAAATTGATACATTGCGGATTACAGCGGGACTGTGTTCCGTATAGTGAAAATCGACGTTTTGCAACTCGATAGCTCCCGACAGTTGAGGAACTGGTATCACACTGGCGTCGTCCTGCTCCGTTTTGGCATCATGAATATCCAGGATCCGATTCAGATAGGCGCCCAGCACAATCATTTGATTCAGTGTACTGACAAACGAGGTAAGCGGCACCAGAAATCCCATCGCCAACGAAAAGAAGGCAAAAAACTCACCTAAAGTCATCCGGTAGGCAATAACCTCTTGAATACCGATAAATAAAAGCAGGAGAGGTGCACCAAATCTCAAGGAGTTCACGAGGCTCTCTACAACCGCTTCCGCAATGCCCCTTCGTTTCATGGCGGAGAGCTGCTCCTGATACAGACCGTGCCAACGGGAAAATGCCAAATCCTCGAAGCCCTCCGATTTCACCACATGGATTCCCCTGAGACTTTCCAGGAAAGAGCTGGATGCAGCTGTCTGGCGAATGATCTGCTCTTGGGACAATCGTTTGATATACTGGGATGTCCCGATCAAAATCATGATCTGAAGCAGCCCGATACAGACCACCCATCCCGTGAGCATCGGGGATTGGTTTACCATATACAAGAGGAAAAAGACCACCAATCCTCCATCGAGAATGGCTCCGACAGTACTCGAAGACAATACATCGCGTACCATCATGTTGCTGTTTGCCCGCACAATCAGGTCCCCGGTTGTCCTTGTTTGAAAAAATTGATACGGAAGCTTCAGCAGCTTGAAGAAAAAGCGGCTCATTAACATGCCGTCCAACTTGTTCTGCAGATTCACTAAAAAACGGGCACGGGAATAAGCGATGAGCAGATAGACAATCGAGAGCGCCAGCATGCCGATGGAGATAGGGGGAAGAAAGCTGTATTCTTTGGAAAGAATCACCTCGTCAATCAAATAGCGGATCGCAATCGGAGTGACCAACGCAAGCAATTGCAGCCACAATGACCAAACAATAATAGAAGTGACTAGTGTTGGCTCAGTGGCGAGAAGCAGAATGTATTCTTTCCACACAAACCGTTTCTTGTAACGAATAAAGTCTGCAGTGGGCACCATTTCCAGAACGACACCGGAGAACTTCTCGATCATTTCCGCTCGAGCCACTTTTCTTCGACCGATAGCAGGATCAAGAATGGTATAGGAGCCGTTTTGTACCTTTTCCAGGACAACAAAATGATTATTGTCCCAGTAAAGAATGGCGGGTACCTTGAGGCTTTCAAGTTGTTCTATCGACACTTTTTTCCCGCTTGCCTGCAACCCGAACGCATGGGCGATTTTCTTTAGAGTAAGCAGATTCACACCGTCACGACCGGCTCCGCACCGATCACGAAGCTCATGCAGCGGCACATACGACTTGTAGTAACCCATGATCATGGCCAGACAGCAAATACCGCATTCGGATTGCTCCATCTGTTCCACAAAAGGAACACGCCATTTATTCTTCATCTTTCTCTCCTGCCTTGCTTTGATTGATTCCCGCCAATGAGAGGATGGACGGTACGTGCGAAGGATTCGCAAAGCGAAGGAAACCGTATCCGATACCTGCCAGCCCGTCAAAGAGTCCTGGCTGCTCTACTTCTTCCGGGATTGCACTGTTTTTTTGATTTTCAAAGGAGAGGGTGGTCATCCTCACTGCCTGATGATAGGCAAACTCTCGGAGATCTTGATCCTGATGAAGCTCCGCGATAACCAGCAATACATCCAGATTCCCCATGTCTCCATGGCACATACAGTTGCCTCTATCCAAGCCGTTCTCAATCGTCTGCTTCAAAGCAATCTGATAATCTTGTTCCAACTCATCGTTTCGCATAGATCTGGGGATCAGTGCCCTTCCTAGTGCAATTCCGGATGTCCCGGTGCACCAATGAAACGCATTCGGTACGTTTTCTCTTGAACGCAATCCACTTTTCCAGTTCATATCTTCTGCATCAAAGAGTGTTCTTTCCAGAGAGAGGCTTTTGACGGCAGCTTCCATGTACCTGGGATCTTCCGTTACTTCAGATAACCCTGCCAAGGCGTAGGCGGCACCTGTGGCACCGTGGGAAAAACCGCTGATTGCCAACGAAGAAGCGGACGGGTGTTTCCAGCCGATCCCTGTTGAGCTTTCTTCCGCATGAGTCAGGAGCCACTCTCCACATCGGCGGGCGATAGCAAGTGTCTTCTCGTCACCTGTCGCACGGTACAGACCAAGTCCTACCAGTATGGCCCCGGTCATGCCGCTGATGAAATCGAATTGCTTTTCTTTTTCCACCGCATTCTCAATTTTTTGATAGGTGATCAACGCCTTTTTCATCAGCTCCGGATCATCCCACAGGCAGGAAAGATGCATATACACGTAACTGAGTGCCGGATAACCGAGAAAAGCCGAACACACATTGACGGAAAACGGATATTGAAAAACTTCTTCCGAGCTGCGCAAAGACGCTCTCGCCAAGTTTTCAAAAGCTTGTTCCCCAGTCTCTTTGGCGAGATAAGCGTAGAAGAACGTCATGCCCAGCGTTCCTTTATACAGGCTGCCATCCATTACGGAAAAATGCCAGTTCGTATCATTTTGAACACCCATACCAATCCAGGTCACATCTTCTTTTCTGTCTCCCCAGATGGCACGCTCCGCCAGATAGTTACCGATCCGCTTGGCTGCCTGAACAAATGTCTCCCGTTCGATTTTGGGAGTCTCTCGTTCGTTCTCACTTCGCTTCTTTCCCTGACCGAGCCGTATCTCTTTTTCCACCCACCGCTCCAGCGTCATCATAGTTGCTCGTATCAAGGATACTTGTGTCTGACAATCCTCATGATCCAGGTTTTCTAGCTTTTGCAAGACAGCCATAAACCCTGATTGGTGGAAGAAGGAGGGGATTCTTTTACCCATGGTGTCCCAAATATCAGTAGAGTCGATGCGAGTTGTAAACATCGGAACATCTCCCTCCAGCAAATCCATACACTCGGATGCAATCAGATCGGTCATGATCGGATTGATCTCGACAATGCGCCACATAAAGTCATAGAGCTGATCGCGGTCCAATCCATTTTGTAAATTGATTGGATGAAAACCGGCTCGCAGCATGGCTGTATAGACGTAGGTATCCCGCAGGATGACACGTACAGAATCGTATTGAAAAGCATAGAGGGGACCTTGCTCGGACAAAAGGGTATCCCTGTGGTCAAGCAGGAGTTGGTACATAGCTGTAAATCCTTCAATAATCTCTTCCACATATTCTTCTGCCTTGGCTGGCTCACCGAGCAAGGTCGGCAGATTTTTGGCTCCCTGCAGGTTTACCTGCCTCTTGACCAGTTGCATCTGATCGGTACGAGTATTTATGAGAACAAACCGCTCATTAGAAAATGCCTGACCAGCACGCCCTCCCAATCCACCAATTTCTGCACCGTCCAGAAGTGCAGGCAGAAGGCCGATGCTGTATACAGTTGACCGTAGGTATGCATGGGCCTTTTCCGACGCGTTCATTTCGATTTTTCCAGGCATTCCTACATGGAATAAAGTCTCAAGGTCGATCATCATCGGATGCTCGCCGGATGCTACTACATTTTCCAAATGCATATCCACACCATTTAGCATATAAAAGAGGGCAAGATAGCCGCCGTGCCTTTTATAAAATCGGCAGAGTTGTTCTCTGTTCTGGCAATCATGGGGAGCTACATACTCTTGCCAGCCATACGTGCCCCGGTCCAGCATCTTGATCGTACGAAACACAGGTTCATATCCCTGCTTATTTACCCACATCAGCAGCTCTTTAAAATGCTGATCGATGCTGGTGGATCTTGGTTTGTACACAAGTCTGACTCCATTTGAAAATTCCAGGAGAATGACACTTCTGCCGCGGCGATGCCGGTCCCCCATGTTGGCTTCAGCTTTCTTCAGGCAGTCCAAAGTGCCAAAGCATGCGACCAGCTTATCATGATCATGCTGAAGTCTTTCAAACATTTCGACAAAAGCATGGAGTGTTCGTTCCGTCTGTTCCACGAGCAAGCGTGCAAGCAAGGGGTATTTTTCCAACAAACGCCGGAGAGATAGGGGAGTAGTAAGAAACCGCATCTCGAAGTCACTAAAACGCTCCTCGGGTGTTTCGCCCATCAGCTCATCTTGCTCACGGGCAAGATGCAACTCAAAAATCAATGTTTGGAGTGCTGTTTCATACAATTGATCGAAAAGAGCACGTTGAATATCCTGCGTAATACTCTCTTCGTTGAACAATCTTCGAGAGAACCTGCGATGCTGCATCCGGAATTCAGCCTCTAGTTTATTTTTGATCCAGTGGAGAAAAGGTACTAAAAACGCGACAAACATTTTGTTCTCAAATAGTTGAAAATACACACCGTGTCTATTCTGACCAGATTCATGCAGACCGAGGATTTCCTGCAAAATAACCGTCCACTTCAATGATTTTTTTAGCGATGGCTGATCCTTGGCAGTTATGATTCTGGCGAAGCTATCAACATCTAACGCTTGTTCCCGCAACCTTTTGGCAAAAAGCCCGTCATGTTGCAATCCCGTCCTTTGGCGCCAGTGCGTCACCTTCTGGATATCCATATTTGTACTGTTTGAAGGAATGGTGCGTTCATGCAGATATGCACTTTTTAACCAGAGAGCGGTTTCTTGGTCTATGATCATTTTCATACTAGTTCCTCCATACATACGTTTGTTCTTTTTTTAGAGGAAAAGCAGACAGAACATGGCGCTCTGTCTGCTTTTTGGTACCAATCAGTAATCAAGCCTATTAATGATTAATCTCCGCAGGTATAGCAGTTGCCGTCAGCTGTGTAAGAATTCGGATAATTACCATTGCTTGAGCATTGATTGCAATAAATACCGCCTGCTACTTCTGCCAATTCCTCGTCAGTCATCAAGCCTGCTGCGTTCATCAATTTTTCCATGGTATTACCTCCTGAAAATAATTAGTTTTTTCGGACACAGGTAGCTAGCATGTGTATCCGTGCGGGTGTAAGGCACTTAGCACCACAAGTCCTAATTATAATCATGGAAAAAATTAAAAATGTAGCAGAGATTACAATTTATGTAATTTAATTATTATTGAATTTTTGAAAGTGTTTTTTATAAATTCTTATAATTCAAAATAGTTTTTGGATTTATTGAATCTTTTCTTGTATACGAATTTCCCAACCACTTGCATAGGATTGTACTATGGCAGGAGGTGGAGCCAAGTGGCAGTATTTCGTACACGCAGGCGAATGCGGGTCCCGATGAGACGGGGGAAAGCCACGTTTATTGCCTTTATCATTTTCTTTGGATTAACGATTCAATCTCTTGTCTGGATCGAGCAGCGATTGGAGTTTGATTTGAATGACAGATATGAGATTATACGGGGTGTAAAAAACGCCGGTGACCTTAAGCAGGTGACCGGCGTTTCCATATTAGCGTTTCGGCATTTTGCTCTCATCCATGTACAGCAGGTTCCAGCGGTGACCGTCCAGGTCGGCAAATCCTGCGCCGTACATCCAGCCGTCAATTTCACTCGGCTTGCCAAAGATGCTTCCTCCGGCAAACTCTACTTTTTGAATAAAGGCATCTACTTCTTCTCTGCTTTCAGCACCAACGGAAAATATTACCTCTGCGCTATGGGAAGTATCTGCGGTTTTTGAACCTGTAAATTTCTCAAACGCCGCAACGGGGAACAGCAGAATCGTTGTTTGGCCTATTGCAAGCTTGGCTCTCTCGTTACCAACGCTCACCGCATGGAATCCAATCTCATTGAAAAAGGTAGTTGACCTCTCAACATCTTTGACCGGCAGGTTAATCCAAATCTCCTGTGACATGGCTGTAGCCTCCTGGAATATATTTTCAACTACTCCTACTATACTCTACTTCTGGCAGCAGAAGCGAATCTTACAATAGAAACCGCTAGGTATGACATTCCTGTCATGCATCCTGCTGTTTCCTTGGTAAACTTATTTACTTGAGGTAGTCTAGTACTTTATTTTTCATCGAACAATAGATATTTCCGATAAAGAATTTGTAAATTATCAAATATCTGATGACGTTCACATGCATGACCGATTGTTTGAATAGCTTGTTAAATTAAAGAGAATCGAGAGCACAATACAATACCCCACGAGGCTGCTGAAGGATAAATCAGTAAACCAAGGAGAGGACGAGTCCTCTCCTTTTCTATATTTTTCGATAAGTCGAAAGGACAAGCTTGATCTGCTGAATCACGAACCCTACGTGCTTGTTGTTCCGGGTTAACCTGCTTGCCATTACCCCGCCTTCCAACGAAGAAACCACGAATGACGCAAGGGCTTCCGTATGGAGATCTGATGACAGCTCCCCAGTGGTGACACCCTCGTCCAATATGCTTTGAATAAATGCGGTGAATTGACTATGCGCAGCTACTGCTTTCTCTCTGAGCGGGAGATATCCGTCATCCGCCTCTACTGCCGTGTTGAGCAAGGGGCAACCACCCTCAATCGGTGGATGGTTGACAGGATCTTCGTACACCTCGCATACTGCTATGATCTTGTCGATTGCCGTCTCCGCCTTCTCGACAGCCTTCAAGAAATGGTCCATCATAATCCTTGAGGCATAATCGAACGCTTCGAGCGCAATTTCGTCTTTCCCTGAAAATGTCCGATAGACGCCGCCTTTGGTCAATCCGGTGACTTGTATGATGTCTTGTATCGAAGAGCCGGCATACCCTTTTCGATTAAACAGTCCAGCTGATTTCTCAATAATATGTTGGCGTGTCTTCTCGCCCTTGCGCATGAAAGTAGACCCCCGTATTCACGAAAAATATAACTGTTTATATTTTAACATTGCTATGGCATATTCGAGAAATTTTTGGTATCATACAAAAAAACCGAACCGTTCGGTATTTTTGTGAGGGGTGATTTGCTTATGAATAAAGTGAAGATTGTCCGCATTCCCATTCTTCCAATGCACATGGTGAACGCCTATTTGTTGCTTGGACCAGATGGTTGCGTCTTGGTCGATGCTGGTATACCGGGATCTGAGCAGAAAATAGGGAGGGTTTTAGCGAAAGAGAAGCTGACCTTCAAGGACATCAAGCTCATCATTATCACTCATGCGCATGTCGATCATGCCGGCAGTGCGGCAAGATTGCGGGAACTTTCGGGAGCTCCCATACTTGCCCATGAGGGCGACGCAAAGCATTACAGCAGGGAAGAGAAGATGACGTTCTGCCCTACGGGACTGTTTGCCCGGCTTTTTTTCAAAACGGGATTCATCCTTCAGCCCTATGAGGGATTTACGCCGGATTTATTGGTTTCCGGAAAACAGGACATCGATTTGCGGCGTTTTGGCGTACCTGGCACAGTTACCCATACACCTGGGCATACCTCGGGATCTATTTCGGTTGAACTGGAGTCGAAAGATGCTATGGTGGGTGATCTTTTGGCCTCGGGTATTCTGCTTGGCGGCATCATGAGGAAAAATCACGCCATACGGCCGCCATTCGAAGATGATCCGCACCGGGTAGCGGATGAGCTTCTGCGTTTAATCTCATCCGGTCACCGCACATTTTATTTGGGTCACGGTGGCCCACTGGGGGTAAATGATGTTCGCCGACATGCAGAATTTCTGAAAGGTTTACCGGACGTTTAACCAAAAAGGCAAAATTAAAAGGCTTGAGCCCAGTGCAATACCGAACTCAAACCTTGCAAGCTGCTTAAATAAATTACCTGGCTAGAATCTTTCCAATGGGAGAAGGCGCATAACTTCAAAGCCATATGGGTTTGAAGTAAATACCAGTTGCACGTCTTCCGGCTTCACACCCTGCTTTAATTCAATGACTAACTCAAATCGACTGTCATTCTTGTTGATGTTGGTTATCTTTCCTTTGCTTGAACCACCAACGAGGTATACATCGCCGATTCCATACCGTCCGATGTCCCCATTGACGTAAATACTTGAACCCAGGGACAACGATTTTCCCATCAGCGTATCATCTTTGACCAAATCTCGTTCCACGGGAAAGATCAGCCTTTGTTTTTTCTTCTTCCCGGAGGTCTCTGCTTCAACGATACATGTATCAGTTAGCTGATCAGTTACATACGATTTTCTCAAAACGAACTGATCGCCATTGATGGTTGCCTCTGCTTTTACCCCTGCAAATGAAATCTCAACGGTCTTGACAGAAGAATCTAGGATTTTTCCTGAAATGAAAATCTCCGTGGTGGTACCGTTTGGTCTAGCTTCCGTATATAGCGAGCCTTCTTCAATCAAAGCATCGTTTTTCTCCGGGGTAACCTTAACGATCGGGGTAAACCCGACAGGAGAGCCCAAGCTCCATAATGCCGCATAATATCCGTCGCCTGGCGGCAGCTTCGTAAATTTCACCTTGCCTGAGTCGTCTGCTTCTTTCATCCCATGGTTGACTATTGAATAGTAATCCCATTGAAAAAGAATAACCTTACGACCGGGCGGGGCATTTTCAACTAGTACTGTTTCCTCACCTCCAGTGGCCGTCATACGCTGGGAAGGAGGGGGGTTATCTGGGTCGTTGCCATTTCCTTCGCCAATGTTTAACTCACTTACTGGAATGGGTGAATAGGCTTCTTTTCCGCCACCGTTACCAAGCTGACCTTCTGCGTTTTTTCCCATGCCCCAAACCGTGCCGTCTTTCTTCAAGACGATTGCGTGCAGCAGACCGCCGTCCAATTGGACAACGTCTGACAGATCAGATGCTTGCATCGGTGTTGTCTGCGTGTAAATTTTATCGGTGCCTAATCCCAGCGTACCCATGTAGTTGCTGCCCCAGCTCCAAACCATCCCCTCTTCGTCAATGGCGTAGCTGCTATCGTTCCCCGCTGCCACACGAACCACCTTTTCGAGTCCTTCCACCTGTAGGGGCTGATTTTTTGAGTCAGGTGTTCCATCGCCTACTTGTCCGTCTACATTTCGTCCCCACGCCCAGACGGTTCCATCTTTTTTCACTGCTAGCGCATGACTCATGCCAGTTGCAATACTGACAACATCAGTCAGATCTTTCACATTTACAAATTTCATCGCATGACCGTAGCTTCCATCCCCGATTTGACCCCCATCATTCTGCCCGACAGCCCAGACCGTGCCGTCTTTTTTCAATACGAGGGTATGATGAGGACCGAGGGCAAGTGCTTTTGCATCTTTGATCCCTTTAATTTGAACGGGAGTCGATCGATTGGAAACTGTTCCATCCCCTAACTGGTTGCGGTCATTGTTTCCCCATGCCCAAAGCGTTCCGTCTTCCTTGATTGCCATAGAGTGGTTTCCACCTGCTTCAACAGCAATCACCTTGCTCAATTTTTTCACTTTGATGGGTTCCGTACGATCCTTTGCTGTTCCATCGCCCAGTTGGCCGTTACTGTTGGAACCCCAGGAATAGACTGTACCGTCTTTTGATAATGCGAGAGCATGTCTTTCTCCCGCGGATACATCGACCATATCTTTGAGTTTTTCAACCTGTTCTGGATCTTTGCGATCAGTCGTTGTTCCATCCCCGATTTGGCCTTTATCGTTCATACCCCACGTCCAAACGGTGCCATCTGCCGCTCGCGCAATGCTAAAATCTCGGCCTGCATCGATTTGTGGAGGTTCTTTTTGATCCGCTGCCTGTGCAACTTGAACTGGCAACAAGCTTGCCAATAATGCGAAGGATAACATCCAATGCTTAAAGCGCTTCATTCTTCCCATTCTTCCTTTCTGAGCTTCATTTACCTGTCTACTCAGGATAACATGGTGTATGCTATCCTATTTTTTTACATCCTGTGCTTACTTCACAACAACTTGCTTCGTCAAAAGCAAATAGTAGAATGAAAAGTGCCATAACTGATAATGAACAAATAATAGCGAATATTACCATTGGATTCTGTGAAACAGACTACAATATTCATAACTGTTTGTGATTCAGCTCAATAATACTCGGCATGGAGTCTATAAATCCTCACCACCTGCATAGGATTGTACTATGGTAGGAGGTGGACTATCTTGGCAGTATTTCGTACACGCAGGCGAATGCGTGTCCCGATGAGAAGGGGGAAAGCCACGTTTATTGCCTTTATCATTTTTTTAGGATTATCGATTCAATCTCTTGTTTGGATTGAGCAGCGGTTGGAGCCAACATTGCTCATTCTCGCCTCACAAAAAGCAGAGCAGCTTGCCAAGACAGCAATAAGCGATGCAGTGACCAAGCGAATTGCCCAGCAGGGGGTTGATTTCAACGAGATTGTCAAAATGGAGAAAGACAAGGATGGCAAGATACAAGCGGTGGATTTTAATTTTAAGGAGTATTCCCGGATTGTGGGTGAATCCACCACCCGTATTCAAAACCGCCTGAAGGAGTTCGAGGAAGAGAAAGTGGAACGCACGATTCCGTTGGGCTTGGCGACGGGGAACAGCTTTCTTGCTCAGATGGGGCCGGATTTGCCGGTGACGTTTGTGCCGATCGGATCGGTGAAGACACGGTTGGAGACTGAGCTGAAAGAAGCGGGCATCAATATGGTGCTTGCGACGGTGTACATATGGGTTGAAGTGGACTTGAGGATCGTCATTCCTTTTGCAACAGAGCAAAAGACAGTGATCACCCAAATACCGATTACCCATTCCCTGATTATTGGTGAAGTGCCGCAGTACCTGTACAACAATCCGGAGGGCAAGCCAGATGTGCCAAAAATTACGGATAAACCGTCAATAGATAAACCAACGCAATAAGCAAAAATAAGAAAAGAAAAAACCTTAGTTCTCCTTGTGCGAGAACTAAGGTTTTTCGTCTTTTTACAGCCCTTTCACCTACGCTGCCGCCCGTTCCTTTCCTTCTTTTTTCTTGAGTTTGGGGACGCTCCCGATCAGCAGCATGCCAAGCGGAAGCCTGGAGATGAGCACCGTGAGTAAAACCGACAAAAGGGAGCTCGGAATCAGCAGGGCAAGGCTGCCAGTCAGGCTATTTTTTCCTGTAATCGGTATGCCGATTGCCGTTGCCGTCTGGGATAAGAGAGAAATCACCAGTGCGTGGGACAAGTAGGCACCAAACGAGTACTTTCCGACAAAACGGAAGAAGCGATAAACAATGGAATCGGAAGTCGTCATACGCAAGCAGAGATCATATATCATCATCAGACTTGAGACCGTAAAGAAGAACATTGAAATTTTTAAAGAAGTGGAGTAACCGATCATTACTTTGGAAGGATTCCCTGAGATCAGTTCGTATCCAACCAGGATAAACAAGGCTACAAAAAGGAAGATATTCCACTCAAATGATCGATTGATAAAATTTCGCCACTCCTTGAGTCTGAGCGCAATCAATGCACCGATGGCAAAATACATAAAATAAAAAAAAGCATTCATCGTTCTCGTATCAATCAGCTTTTGGATCACCCACGGAAGGTTTGATCCAACGGAAAGCAGATAGTCGGAGGAGAGCCACATGAAAAAAAGATAAATCACGGTTAGCGACAGCAGTGCCATTCGGAGTGATACTTTTGCTCTGCACCAGGTAACGAATGATAAAATGAACGGGTAAAAGAGATAGAACTGAAAAATCATCACGACAAACCACAGATGGTAACCGATTTTAGGAATGATCAGTTCACTGCCTAGCTCCTTCAATAACAGAAAATCGAATTGTATCGGGCCGTTTCTGTGTGCATACAGATAATAAATGATGGTCCAGATAACAAAAGGAATAAATATTTCTGTTGCTCTCTTTTTAATAAATGAAACATACTGTATTTTTTCGGAGTAATTATAGTACAGGGTAATTCCTGTAATCATGACGAAAGCGGGTACGGCAAATTTGGAAAGATTAAAAGCCATTCCCAGCATGATTGCTTCCTGATAGTTAATGGCTGGTTTGTTGATGAATGCCCCGATCACATGTTGGTATACGACTGCGAGAAATGCCAATCCTCGTAGGACATCCAGTTCCTCGATTCTTTCTTTTTTCAAGTTCTACTACCACTCCCAACATCAAACCTTAATGCATTAATCATACCAAACTTTGCAGATGTGTTTAAGTTTTTGTTATTTTCTGGTATTGCACGTATACTTGTTTCATTAAGGAAGTAGGAGGAAGCTATGTTTCAGTTATCTCGAGTGCATCCCGCATTCTATCGTCTTCGCATTTTCCAAAGAAGAATGTTTCGCTCGCTTCAAGATTTGTTCAGTGGACAACGATTTGCTCGGGAACATACTCAGGACCAATTATCTTTTACTTGTAAAAAGCATCAGTCGCTCTTGCGGCGTAAATTAGGGAGCAGTGATCCACAATTGCAGGAAAATAAAATTACCAATCTGCGGATCGCTCATTCCTGTATAGACGGCATTCTGATTCGACCAGGCGAGACCTTCTCTTTTTGGAAAGCAGTAGGGGAGACAACCAAGGAAAAAGGATATATAGAAGGACTTTTGCTTTCACAAGGCAATGTGATCACAGGAATTGGGGGAGGAATTTGTCAGCTTGCCAATCTGTTGTTCTGGATGGCATTACATACGCCGTTGCAGGTGGTAGAGAGGCACCATCACCAGTTTGATCCATTTCCTGATGATCACAGGGTGTTGCCTTTTGGAAGCGGTGCAAGTGTGTTTTATAATTTTGTGGACTTGCGTTTTTATAATCCGACAACCCACACGTTTCAGATACGGCTTTGGCTGACTGATCAGCATTTGAAGGGACTCATTGCAACGGATCAGGAATGGCCCTTCTCGTATCACATACAGGAGCGCAACCATCGCTTTCATAAAAAAGAGGACAAATTCTATCGTGAAAATGAAATCTGGCGGATCGTCATTGATAAGCGAACTGGGAACTCCATTCTAGAAGAGCGAATGATCCGCAACTTCTCGGAAGTCAGGTATTCGATAGAAGAGAGTTGTACGGTATAATCGGGGGGAAGGAGCGATTATGCCATGTTAACTAAGATGAAAAAAGTCGTGTTTGATTCCATGAGTGATGAGGAACTTGCGTGGGAGGTTATGAAACCGATTCTGCTGCCCCTGCGAGGTCAGAGTCCTGCGGTGAAGACCAAGGTATTCAAGGAGCTTTCAGCGGATCAGCAATCGTTATTTATGATTCGGGTGTTGTACGACCATGCTTGTGATTCGGTGGTAGAGTACTATTGTTGGATTGCTCATTTATTGAGTGAATCGAATACCTGGGAGGCAGTGAAAAAAGGTGTGAGGTCATTCGGGGCACTCAACATGCTCGCCGTACTGGAAAAAACAGAAATGTATATGGAATCGAAGAACCGTCAAGACACAGGAGAGTGGCGAATAGCCATTCCACAAGATCTCGAGCACGATACAGAGTTACAGGTGCAAATAAGTGATCTCTTCGATGCATTCCATGAGCATGCTCCTGCTTTATGGAAGCTGGTAGGTGATACGATTCGCAGCCGACCAGACCAGTTTGTGGTTTTTGAAGATTGAACATAAATAATTAGCGTTGAAGTGAATAGATAAGAAGAGAAGGGGGACGATCCTCCTTCTTTTTTTTGGGAAGAGCTCTTCCCTGTCGTTAAAAATAGTTTTCGATTGTTTGGATAAAATATACACAACTGCCAAGAGTTTCGAGGTGATCAGCATTGTTAGGCAGCGTACGAATTTCAGCCACTCAGGGATTCATGCTAGCGATTGCAAGTATAACTGTAACTGGGCATTTGTTATTTATTCCGGTCATCATTAATCAAGCAGGAAGAGACAGTTGGCTCTCTGTGTTGATTACTATTGTTCCTGCTGTCTTGATTGGTTTTGTGGTATCGAGTTTGGCAAAGCTCTATCCGGGTCGAACGATCATTGAGTATACCCAGGAAATCACCGGAAAATGGATAGGAAAGTTGATTTCGTGCCTGTTTATTTTCTATTTTTTTCATGATACATCGCTTGCCATCAGAGGATTTGGTGAGTTTTTCACTTCGGCTATTACGCCGAGGACTCCCATCATGGTTTATTTTGTAGCCGTAACGATACTCGCTGTCTATGCGGTTCGTAACGGGCTGGAAGTGATGGCGAGAGCCAACCAAATTTTTCTGGTTTGCATGATTCCTGTTGGTCTTACTGCATCTGTTCTGACCCAAAAAGATAAAGTTTATAAAAATTTTCTGCCCATCTTGGAATTTGGCCCCCAGCCAGCCTTGATGGGAATGTTCACCCTTGTTTCCCTCTACAGCACGTTTGTTATCTTAGGAATGGTTTTTCCCTTTTTTGCCCACCAAGAAAAGATAAGAAAGGGCAGTATGATCACGATGCTGATCCTGATTGTCATGTTTTTGGGACCTATAACAGGACCGATTGCGGTTTTTGGACTGGAACGGAGCATTGGCCTGAGCTTTCCGACATTTCAATTGCTGAGAGACATTCAGGTGGGAGATTTGCAACGACTCGACTTGATAGGGATTGTTTTATGGAGTTTGGGATCCTTTGCAAAAATATCGATTTTTCTTTTTGGCACGACGGTTGGGCTTGCTCAGCTTTTTCGACTGGAAGATTTTCGTGCGCTGGCTGCTCCAACTGGTGCGCTGATGGTCATTGTTTCCTTGCTCAACAGTGAAAATTATATAGAGATGTACCGTTTTTTCAGGGATACCTTCCCTTACTACTCGTTGTTTATTGGCGGGTTTATTCCTTTGGTGCTTTTCATAATTGCTATCATCAGGCGTCTTTTTGAGAAGCGGAGGGAGAATGTATGAGCGACATTCTTACAAGAGATCTGGATGAAAATATTCAGACCATCTTTACACTATTCGGGAATTGCAGCGATTTGTCTGTTCGAAGGTTGGAGGCAAAGGGAGACATTCAGTTTGCGATTCTTTTTCTGAACAGTATTGTGGAAAAAGAAATCATCGATGAGTTTGTCATTAAAGATATGCTGAGCTATGTGGAGCGCTATTCTGGAACGAAGAAGGTTGATATGGAATATTTGGAGATGGCAAAAGGGAAAGTCTCCACGACACAACTCAGTACACTGCATACGATAGAGGAAGTTATCGAGTCTCTGGTCAAAGGTATGTCGATTATTCTTGTGAACGGCCATGAGCTGGTATTGGCCGCCGGGACGGAGGGAAATCAGAGGAGGACCGTTTCAGAGCCTGGCTCAGAAACAGTGGTCAGGGGTTCGAGAGAAGCATTCAATGAATCTCTCCAAATCAATCTTGGATTAATTCGTAACCGGCTCCGTACGCATAAATTGCGCATTGAAACATTGACAATTGGCAACCTCACGAATACCCCTGTTTCGATACTTTACATTGAAGATGTCGCCAAACCGACCATCGTCGATGAGGTGAGAAACAGGCTGCGCAGGATTCAGATTGACGGTGTGATGGAATCGCTGTATCTGGAAGAGATGATTGAAGACCCCCATACGTATACGCCTTTTCCCACGATCTTCAACACAGAACGCCCGGATCGTATTGTCGCTGGCATGCTGGAGGGAAGGATTGCCATCTTGACGGAAGGGACGCCAATCGGTCTATTGGTTCCGGCATCGATCAGCTTATTTTTATATTCGAACGAAGATTACTACCAGCGGTTTGATATTTCGAGTTTCTTGAAGTTGTTGCGCACCTTTACCTTCTTGCTCTCCTTTATCATGCCTGGGTTTTATGTGTTTCTGCTGACGTATCATCAGGAGATGATTCCGACTCCCTTGCTGATTGCTCTGACAGGGCAAAGAGAAGGTGTACCATTTGGAATTGCCATCGAAGTTGCCTTGATGGAGATTACGTTTGAGATACTGCGGGAAGCAGGGATACGGTTGCCCAAAACCATTGGCGCTGCCGTCTCTATCGTGGGAGGGCTTGTTTTGGGACAAGCATCAGTGGAGGCGGGATTGATCGGGCCAGGTACGGTAATTACCGTTTCATTGACTGCGATTGCCTCCTTCTGTACGCCTTCCTACAACTTTGCGATTGCTGCCCGATTAATTCGTTTTGCTTTTCTCCTGCTCTCTGCAATTCTCGGTGCTTTCGGTATGATGTTCGGTATTATCTTTTTGGTCATTCACATGTGTTCCCTGCGATCGTTTGGAATTCCTTATCTTACGCCGATGGTGCCCTACCATTCCAGCGGGTGGAAAGATTTGTTTATCCGTATGCCGTGGTGGAAAATGCAGATGAGACCAGATGAAATTGCCGGAAAAAATGCGAACAGAATGCCCAAATTGAACAAATGGGGTAGGTAAAGGGAGGGAAGCAGTCATTCGAAACGTTGTTTTGATCTGTGTTATATCCGTCCTTTTTCTCACCGGCTGTTGGGACAAGAAGGAACTGAATCAGGTTGCCGTCGTCATCGGCGTCGGTTTGGATCTCTCCAGTGAAGATACGTATGAGATCACTGCACAGGTAATCAAACCGAGTGCTTCCGGAATGGGCGGCGGTGGGTCCGAGCTCCCTACTTGGAGTTTGACAGCAAGCGGCAAGACAGTGATGGATGCCATAACCCAGTTGAATCGTATCTCCCCTCGTCGAATGTACTGGCCGCATTTGCAAATCATCATATTTGGAGAGAAGCTGGCCAAAAAGGGGGTAGCCCCTGTTATTACCTGGTTTGAGCGAGATCGGGACAGCCGCACTGGAACCTATGTCGTCACAACCAAAGGCAAAGCCAAGGATTTGCTCAATCATAAGATAGAGCTGGGAAATGTTCCTGCCAAGGCGATGGCAGGCCTCTTGAATACCGCCAAAATACGGCAAATAAGCGTGCAGCAGATCACTATGAGAGAATTTATGAGTACACTGACGACGCCTGGTGTATCTGCTGCGCTTGATGTAATTGATTCAAAGGTTATTCGTGGAAAAGTGGAGACGTATCAGTTGTCGGGGATTGCCTTGTTTCGAGAGGACAAGCTGGTCGGATATGTGACGGGTGCAGCCACAAATGGAACGAGCATCGCAAACAATGATTTTAACAACACCACGATTAAATGTGTTTGTCCAGGGAGCAAGGGTGAATTTCTCACTTATCAGGTAACCGACTTCAGTAATAAAGTGAGACCAGTGGTAAAAGATGATCAGATAACACTGACGATGCGTATTTTCATAGAGGGCAACCTGAGTGACCAAACGTGCAAGGAGGACCTGGTTGATCCAAAAATGATGAAAGCAGTAGAGGATCAAGTCAGGTTGCAAATCAAACGGGACGTGCTAGCCGTGTTTACCGAGGCCAGCTCATTGAAGGTTGATGTATTGGGAATTGGCCGGGAGGTAAGGAGGTACTACCCAAACGTGTGGCATAACATTGCTGATCGTTGGACGGACATTCTTCCGCAAGTAGCCCTGGACATTCAAGTGGATGCCCACATTCGCCGTTCCGGTTTAATCTTTAGACCAACTAATACAAAACTGAAGTACTAAAAAGGAAACAGGAGAAAAAATCGTATGGCCACTGTTAGTTTGATCTTGTTATTTGCTGCAATTTCATACCTTGACCTGCCCCATTTGCTGCGCCAACGCAAGAAAAGGGAACTCCTGGTCTATTCCGTTTTGCTGCTGTCCGCCTTTATTTTAAGCGAAATGCAAATATTGCGGATTGAAATGTGGAGTCCCAATCGGATCATCACAGAAATTGTTCATACCTTCCAATGGAAATAATGAACGGTCACGCTTGAAGTTGTACGTGAGAACGTGCATCTTTTACCAGCGTGCTAATAAGATGAAGAAAGGAGAGTCGTGCGCAACCAGTTGGGGGGATGAATTATGCTCGGAGGATTAATTATCGGGATCTGTGTGCTTGCTGGTATCCTGACCGTTATCATCGGGATCAATCCTGTCGAACAATACTATGCAAGCCAGACCAAGCGCAGATTGTTTCGCTTGACCTGGATCTACGGGGTGGCAACGCTACTCTTTCTCGCCATCTTGTTTGCCTTTCGTCTCTAGAGTTGTGTGAAATCTCCCTTCAACGGTCCTGCAAGGGTGAGTCAGTAGAACGTCTCTCAATTGCAAGACGTTTCTCTTCAGACAAAAAGGGGACATGCACGATGAGCTTCAATACCATACCGATGCCCAGAATCATGATCGGATACAACAGGTCGGTAAAATCAAACAGAAACCCGAATATATGAAATCCGGCAAATCGCCCGATGGCAAACAACATGGCCATCACAGATAAAAACCTTCCTAACATTGCTGTCTCAACGGTTTGTTGATAAAACGTTCGGAAAAAGACTCCGTATGTACCAAACATCAGGAACAGGAGAAAACTGACTCCTGAGAAAAAGACAACGACCAGAGTGGGCAGCGCATGCATCCATGACACGAACAGGGGGAGCTTTAACAGGAAAAGAGGGAACACCGCTGCAATCATCCCGACAATGCCAAGACCAATATTTGCTGAGATGCTGTATCTTTTCATAAAGAAAGCAACCAGCAGTATGGAACAGAGAGACCCTGCCATCTGAGCACTCTCCACGATACCGAAATCAACATCACTCCCCATGAAAATTTGTTTGATCATGTAAGGGAAACCTACCATCACGAATGGAAACAGGAAGATATGAGTAAGAATTCCGTTCAATACAAGTGAGGAAATGCGAGGATTACGGACAAACACCTGTAATCCTTTTCGTGCATCCTGTAAAATGGTGGTATTGTGGTGATGAGGAATTGCCTCTTTTACCCGAATCATTCCAGTAGCGATTGCTGATAAGAATGTAGTACAAACATTCACCAGCAGCACAGCACCCAGACCCCATGTGCTGTACACAATGGTACCTAGTAGAGGAGCCAGCACACGAACGGATTCAACGACTGTTACGTCCAAGGCATTGGCGTTCATCAGATCGTCTTTTGCCACAATCGATTGCAGCATCGTTCCAAAAGCGGGTGCAACGAACAAATCACAGGCAGCGAACACAATCACAGTGACATAAATCAAAATGAGATCGATAGGCTCAAAAAGGGAATAGGCGAAAAGGATCAGCAGATATCCACCCCTGATAACATCAAGGAGCAACAGCAGATTTCGTTTGTTTATGCGATCAACTAGCACGCCAGCAAAAGTGCCTAGCAAGAGATGAGGAATGATTCCGATGGCGAGCACAGAAGCAAATTTTCCGGCAGATCCGGTTAACGATAGGGTATAGAGTGCGAGTGAAATCTGGATAAAGATCGTGCCAGACAACATAAGCGATTCTCGAGTGAGGAACATGACGAAGTTCCGATTTTGCAAAAGTGATAGATTCATAGCGTACTCCCTTCAAGCCATTGTCATAACGATCATAGGGTATATTCATTATGACTGATGCGTACAGGTGAGTCTCAGCAGGAATTGCTATCGGAAAACAGCAATAATTGCGGAAAGGAGCAAAAGCATGACTATAACCAGACCACTCTCCCTGGAAATGGACTACAGTGCCATTACGCTGTACGATATTGCTCCGAATTCATCCGATGACTTGCACGATCATTCGGATTTCTACCAGATCAGCATTCCGCTCATCGGACATCCAACCATGCAATGCAACCAGGAAACTCGTTTGGTCAGAGATCAGCAGCGACTGGTCCTCTCACCTGGCTATCAACATCGACATTTTGCAGGCGAAGAGTCAGTGAGGATGTTGTTGCTATTTTTTCATCGGGAACTATTGGAGCGGGTGGCGACTGATCGTTTCGAGAGACCAAGCGGTTCCATTGAATTCTCTCCCTGGGGAGAAGGCACGACGGACGGGTTTCGCAAGCTGGCTGAATCCGCAATCAGGCAAACCATTCAGCGGCCATTTGAACAGCTTGAGTTGCAGGAGACGGAATGGGAGTTGGCTACGTTGCTGCTTTCGCTACAGAAGGGCACGCATACGCCGGGCACATACACGCCGGGTACGTACACATCTTCACCCGCAGCCCATCATCCATCGATGAAGCGGGTACTTGAGTTTATTCACGAACAAGCCGATTCTGAAGTGACTTTGGATCATCTGACTGCTGAGGCTGGACTAAGCAAATTCCACCTGATCCGCCTTTTTCGAGAGCACACAGGCACTACACCGAGCCAATATGTCAACGAACTGCGCATTACACGTGCTGCTTCGCTGATGACACGCACCACGGATGACCTGACCCGAATTGCCTTTGAAGTTGGGTTTGGCAGTTTTAGTACCTTCGAGCGAGTTTTCAAAAAGAAATATGGTGTTACACCCAGAGATTTTCGTAAAAATCAAAACCCGTGATAAACGCCCATGGCGAAACACCCACCCAGCGCATAAAGTGAAGTAAATTCTTCACAAAGGAGGCGCATCCATGAGCTCTGTATTCAACGGTTGTTTCGATGACGATTTCATTTTGATCCTTGTTCTGTTCATCTTGTTGGTAATTGTAGGAGCAGAATGGGATTAATCTCCCGTGAACAATACGAAAAAGAGGAGACCCTGATTAAAGGTTCTCCTCTTTTGCATTTATTGGAACGCTTTTGCCAGGCGGCGAATCCCTTCCCGAATATTAGCTTCGGGGACTGAACCGTAGCCCAGCATCAGAGTAGGAAGCTGATAGGGAAAAGGGGAAAGCCATAAAGGGGAAGTCGGATAGACTTTCACCTGCAATTGCTCCGCTCGGGCGAGACATTCATCAAGTGGAACGTGACGAGTCAGCTCCAAAAGGACGTGTAGTCCGGCATCTGTTCCAATCAATCGTGCCCAATCAGCCATTTCCTGTTGTACGGAATCAACCAGAATGTCCAACTTTCGCTGATACAAGACGCGCATTTTGCGAATATGCCGACCCCAGTGACCTTGCTCCATGAAAAGCTGTACCGTTCGTTGATGGATGCGAGAAACTGTTTGTTCATAATTGGCGAAGCGCTGGTGATACACTTCCAGCAATCGCTCGGGAAGAATCATGTAGCTCATGCGGATGCCAGGCAACAGAGACTTGGAGAACGTCCCCAGGTAGATCACCCGCCCGGTGTGGTCCAGACCCTGCAAGGAAGGAATGGGTTTTTGATAATAGCGGAATTCGCCGTCATAGTCATCCTCGATGATCACACCGTCATTTGCTTCTGCCCACTGAAGAAGTTTGATCCTTTTGGCGATGGGGAGAACCATTCCACAAGGAAACTGGTGGGATGGCGTGATATAGACTGCACGGGCGCCACTGCTGCCAAGTTCGCCCAAATGTAATCCGTCTTCTTCAAGCGGGATGGGATACAGCTTCATTCGGTGGTTCTGAAAAACAGACTTTGCTCCCACATACCCCGGCTCTTCTACAGCAATCGCAGAAATGTCAGGTTGAAAGAGTTGGCATAACAACCCAAGCAAATACTGGATACCGGCTCCAATGACAATTTGCTCCGGCCTGCACTTTACACCACGGGATTGGTGAAGGTATTTGGCGATCTCCAGGCGGAGTCCGATTTCTCCCTGAGGGTCACCATAATGCAGTAAATGGTTTTCTTCCTCTGTCAGGCACTGATGAGTGAGACGGCGCCATACAGCTAATGGAAAATGATTGACGTCAATTTCTCCGTTGCGAAAATCATAGCGAAAGGAGGTGGCAGGGACAAACGGACTCGTCTGCTGGAAAACGGTGTGTGCCTTCCCAGCCTGCTTGCTGAAGTCCTGTTCGATTTCTGCAACGAACAATCCCAGACGTGGCCTGCTGATCAAATAGCCTTCTGCGAGCAGTTGCTGGTAAGCCGTTTCGATTGTATTGCGACTTAACCGCAGATGCTCTGCACACTGACGGATAGAAGGCAGGCGAGTACCGGGG
>NZ_JBNCMT010000046.1:0-34878 GCF_049846925.1 Brevibacillus nigriterrae | reverse complement strand
ATCTGCGCAATGATGTCCCGGTTCGTGAATTGGAAGGTCTGGAGCAAACCAAAGAAGTGTTGTACGGGGAGTGTCCACGAGAGATCACGATTGAGGAAAACGAACTGAAATACATCGTAGATATCGTTGAAGGTCAAAAGACAGGCTTTTTCTACGATCAGAGAGAAAATCGTGCTGCCATTGCTCCATTGATGACGGGATGGGGCGAAAAGCACGGAATCAGATTGCAACCAGTAGGCTCAGACAACGAGCCATTAATGGATAAGCAAGGAAATCCTCGACTAGGCATAGAACCACTGCTTGACGAACAAAATCAGGTAGTAATGAAGCCAGTTGACCGACGTGGAAAAATTGTCAAGAATCCGTATTGGGATGGGGCAGAAGTGCTGGAGTGCTTCACTCACACAGGTTCGTTTACCTTAAATGCGTGCAAACACGGAGCGAAAAAAGTAACGGCGCTTGATATTTCCGAGCATGCCATCGAGACAGCGAAGCGCAATATCACACTGAACGGATTCTTGCACCGTGTTGATTTTGTGGTTGCCAATGCGTTCGATTATTTACGGGAAAATGTAGAAAAAGAGAAAACATGGGATGTTGTCATTCTTGATCCACCAGCGTTTGCGAAATCAAGAGGTGCTGTCAAAGGGGCATGTCGAGGCTACAAGGACATCAACCTGCATGGGATGAAGCTTGTCCGCAATGGCGGATACCTGGTTACTGCTTCGTGCTCTTATCACATGTCTCCAGAGCTGTTCCTGGAGACGATTCAGGAAGCTGCCTATGATGCCAAAAAAATCCTCCGCCTGATCGAGTGGCGTGGAGCAGGCAAAGACCACCCACAAATCAGTGGAGCGGACGAAGGACATTACTTGAAATTTGCCATTTTTGAAGTCAGGGATCGTAAATAATAGTCTGCGGGCAAAAAAACAGGCGGCATGTTGCAATAGAGCGACATGTCGCTTTTTTGTAAATGTATTTGTTTCAATTTTGCGACAATTACCTCTGTCCCTTTTACTAAACCCAAGCCTTTGAAGCAGTTTCGACCGTCGGCATGCAGTTTGCATTTGAAACTAGTAGAAAACGCTTTCAAACGCAAAAACAGGAGGTTGGTTTATGAAGCGATCAAAGGTTGTTTTGGCATTAACATCTGCATTTCTTTTATCAACGGTAGGTGCTAGTATGTACCAAAGCGATGTACAGGCGGCTTTTTCCCCTGTCATTCCAGGTGCACATAGTGTATTCGTGACCAAGTTTGACGGCAAAGAAGGAAATTGGCTAACTACCAAAAATCCGGCTCAATTCGCTCAAGCCACACTGTATGGAAATATCGGACTGGCTCCGTACGGATGGGGAGACAAGGATGAGGGAACAGGCTGGCACGAAATGTACCAGCCAGCAGAGATAACTGGGACGCAAATAAATGGTATGTTCGAAGACGCCAAGTTTGTCATTCGAGTGCCAGATGATTGGAACGGAAAACTTGTCGTCTCCGGTATACCTGCGACTCGCAATGAGACCTCCACTGACCTGTTGTTTAGTGATTATGTGTTGGGGCAGGGATACGCATTTGCTGCGATTGATAAGGGGACGCAGGGAGAGATTGACCCGAAAGATGCCCTTGCCAAAGTGAAGAATGCTTTAGTTGCCGAGGAGGATTCATTGGCAGAGTGGAATCAGCGTTTCCGCCAAATCACCAAAGCAGCCGTGAAGTATCTCGCTGATAACTACAAGGATCAACTCATTGATGACAACGATGAAGACAATCCGGCGAGTAAGCTCGTCTCCAAAAAGCATCCTATTCCCACGTATGCCATGGGAATCTCGAACGGGGGATATGTGGTTCGCCACGCATTAGAAAATGATGATCCGAAAAAAACCAAAGAAGCTGCCTTGTACGACGGCGGTGTTGACTGGGAAGGCGTGCTGTGGCGTTCCAAGGAAGACAATTTGATCACAACCTTGACGGACGTCGTCAATCACGCAGAGGAAGCCTTATACGGCAGTGGAGAAGCCCAGGAGAAGGCTACAGAGGAATTGTATAAAGCTGGGCTGCCTAAAGGATCAGAAAAATTGTGGGCCTATCATGATCAAGTTTACTGGTTCGTTACCTTGAATATTTACCGGGATGAATTCGACCCGAAAGCTCCGAAGAAGCTGGATTGGCGAGATTATCTTACTTTTGGAGCGGACGGTTTACGGGATCGATCACATGACGAGATCTACAAGAGCTATGATTATATGAAACGGCCATCCAGTGTACGAAAAAACGTGGAGAAAATTGAAAACACTGGTGACATTCAAGTACCGTTAATCAGTTTTCATGGAACGTACGATTCACTGGTTTTCCCGGATGCCCATGGCAAGGCGTATGAGAAACTGGTTCAGGAAGCAGGCAAGGGAGAGTTACATCGACTGTATCTCATCGAAAAGGGAAATCACGTAGACAGTCTGGTGTGGAGCAAATCCGACCCTGACCATGAGCTGCAGCCTCTTTTGCCCTATGCACACCAAGCCTTTGATCTGCTCGTCAAATGGGTAGAGGAAGGAAATGAGCCACCACAGAGCCAGACCATTCCCACTCCCAACGACCCGACGAAAGTGATAGAGATTGAATCAGGAAAAGAAATACAGCCGTTCTGATTATTCTCGGTTGATTTTTAGGAAAATTGTTTGTTGGAAAGAACGCTCTGGATTACTTCCAGAGCTTTTTTCATGCCCAATTCCTTGCCTAAAAACACCTGAGTTTCAGCAGGTGTGCTTCCTTTCAGCCTGGACAAGCTCTCCAGTTCATATTTGAGTAAATGTTCCACGATATGCAACTGAACCTTGCCAAGCTGTCGTTCGCTCTGCCGATCTCGTTCGAAATACTGCTGTCTTGCCAGTCTTTCTTCCACATACTTGTCAATGTCATCTTCGAGAAAGCGGGATGCCGTACAGATGACGTTCATGTATTCATCTGTCTTGGAGGGGATCACACGCAGCGTATGACCGAGATGGGCCAATAGAAACTTGTTCACAACAAGGCTGTTACGGGTGTAATCGTTGTGCAGTAGAGAATACTCACCAAGAAAATTTCCCGATTCCTTATCGAAACTGTGCAATAGGGTATAGCTAGAACAGTACGTGCAGAATAACAGATAATCTCTCATGGTGTACCCTCCGTTATGATCAATGTCCCATGACGGGGAGCCGAAAAAGTTGATTATCTACATAGTATGTACTGAGGAAACAACGTGATTCTCTTGACACTTGTAAAGACACGCCCCCTTTAGTATGCTCTTAATGAACCATGCGCCAAATTTGGGCGTATTGCATAAAATGGAGCATTCATCGCCTTAGTTTTCAAATGGAGAGGGAGTTTTTTAGATGACAAACAAAATACGTTTAGGGATCATTTACGGAGGCAAATCGTCTGAGCATGAAGTATCGCTCCGTACTGCGTTGTCAATCATGCAGGCAGTAGATCCCGATAAATATGAAATTACACCTGTTTATGTTCAACTGGATGGCAACTGGGTAAAAGGGGAAAAAATCGCAGGACAGCTGGAAGCAGTCGAAAAACTTCGTCTGACGGAATCGACTGCAACTGAAAATCTTCCTGCTACGACACAGTCGGCTGCTCCTGTTCTGGCACTCGGTCAGGAAATTGATGTGGTGTTTCCTGTCATTCACGGACCAAATGGAGAAGATGGCACCATTCAGGGGCTACTGGAGTTAGCTGATATTCCATACGTTGGAGCAGGTGTAATGGCTTCTGCGGTGGGTATGGATAAATGGATGATGAAAAATGTGTTTGCCCAATACGGATTGCCACAAGTCAAATTCGTTGGTGTTCTGCGTTCGCAACTGGACAACGACATCGCTAGCGTCATCAGTCGTATCGAAGCAGAAATCGGCTATCCTTGTTTTATTAAGCCTGCCAATATGGGTTCAAGCGTAGGGATTTCCAAAGCGAAGGATCGGGAAAGCTTACAAGAGGCTTTGCTCGTTGCGGCAAAGTTTGACCGTCGAATTGTTGTTGAGGCATTCGTCAAGGTAAGAGAATTGGAAATTGGCGTCCTGGGCAACGAAGAATTGCAAACCTCTGTGGTGGGCGAAGTCATTGCTGCCAAGGAATTTTATGATTACGAGGCAAAATATAAAGGGGCAGGAACAGAGCTACAGATCCCTGCAATTATTTCGCAAGAGTTGGAAGAAGAGATCGTGAGTACAGCCAAACTTGCCTACCAGGCACTCGATGGCTCTGGTTTGTCTCGTGTCGACTTCTTCTACGATGAAGAGAACCAGAAGCTTTATATCAACGAAATTAATACAATGCCGGGATTCACGCCATTCAGTATGTATCCGATGCTGTTCCAGGCGGCTGGCATATCTTATCGTGAGTTGATTGACAAACTGGTTCAACTGGCGATTGTGCGCCACGAGGACAAAAAACGCAATGCTGTGGTTGCAGAAGAACTGTAAATATAAAAAGCCGCTTCACGCTGAAGCGGCTTTCTCATTTCCTGATTACTTGATTATTTCCAGTAATGACTCTAGTTTCATCCCTCTGGAAGCCTTGAAAAGAATAGCATATTCCGCAGAGTTATACTGAGCCAATAACTGTTCCGCTTCTTCTTTCGTCTTGAAATGATTCTTTTTTCCTTGGAAGGTGTGTGAGAGTTCTGCTGCATCAACACCAACAGTAATCAAATGCTCGAATGTCCCTTCGAATTGATTCAGGTAGATACCGATATCAGCGTGAAGTTCACCGCTGTTTTCCCCGAGCTCGTACATATCCCCCAGCACGAGTATTTTTTGACGCTCAGGAAAGATTTCTGCAAATGTATCAATCGCTGCCTTCATGGATGATGGGCTAGCGTTATAGGCATCATTAATGATGATAGCGCCCGTCGAGGAATGGTTCACTTCAAAGCGCATCGCAGAAATATGAACGGTAGCCAATGCGGCAATGATTTCATCCCGGGTCATTCCCATTCGTAGGGCAATGGCAATAGCGGGCAAAGAATTGGCTACATTATGTTTGCCGAACAGTGGCAAGAACACTTCCAATCGATCGGTTGAGCCGATGTGAACCGTGTAATGAGTCCCTTGTCCATCAGAAGTAATCTGATCAGCCCAAATATCAGCCTGTTCGTTAACCGAGTAGAACCAAACTTCACCGTCGTACAGGTGGCTCACTTTGCGCAAGTATTCGCTGTCGCCGTTTAGCAGTACGAGTCCTGCCGGATTGGTGTGGGGAAGCAGTTCTGCTTTAGCCAAAGCAATTTTTTCGCGTGTACCGAAAAACTCCAGATGAGCGTCTCCGATATGAGTGATTACACTGTAATCAGGGTGCAACATGTCCGCTAGCAGGTCGATTTCACCTGCATGGCTCATTCCTAACTCTAGGACAGCCACTTCATGGGAGTCATCCAACTGAAGCAGAGAGTAAGGCACACCAAGATGATTGTTCAGGTTTTTAAATGTTTTGTATACATTATTTCGCTGTGACAGGACATGTGCAATTATATCCTTGGTAGTTGTCTTCCCGTTACTTCCCGTGACAGCGACAAAAGGCATATGGAAGGATTTCCGATAAGCTGAAGCCATTTTTTGAAAAGCGCGCAGCGTATCATTTACCAGTATGTATCCAAAATTTTCAGGGCTATCCTGTGGAATCTTATCCTGATTGCTGATCAGGGCTGCTGAAGCTCCCTGTTCGATTGCCTGAGAGATAAAATCATGTCCATCACGGCTGCCGACAATCGGTACAAACAATGCACCTGCTTCGAGCAAGCGAGCATCAAAATGAGCGGAGTGAACAGAAGTCGATGGATTCCCGTGCAAGATGATTCCTTCTGCCATTTTTGCAACGCTGGCAAGTGTTGTGTGTTTCATGGGTTCTCGTCCCTTCTTGCATTCTTTACTTAGCTAATCTTTCGTATCGAGGTCATGCTATCATGGTCGGCAGAGGGAAGCAAGTGAAATTAGAGGGTTCCCCTTACATGAATATGGAATTTGCATGTCCGCTATGTTGCAAACATGAGTAACAAATTGAATAATGTAGTAAAATAATAGGTAAAGGTTGACCTGTGATAAACTTATGTCCTATAATGTAGTGTGACAGTCTGTGCTTGAACAGTTGTCCCACTGTTTCACACGGAGGGAGGGAATTACAGATGGCAGAAATTCGCGTTCGTAAAAATGAATCTTTGGAAGCCGCACTTCGCCGCTTCAAGCGTGAAAGCGCAAAGTCCGGAGTTATGGCTGAACTTCGTAAACGCCGCCACTTTGAAAAGCCTAGCGTAGCAAAGAAGAAAAAATCCGAAGCTGCACGCAAGCGTAAGTTTTACTAGGCAGGAGGGCTAATCATGAGTGTAATGGAGCGACTCAATCAAGATATGAAGCAAGCGATGAAGGACAAAGCTGTACTGAAACTCTCCGTTATTCGCATGGTGAAAGCCGCTATTCAGAACGAGGAGATTACGAAAGGTAAGGCATTGTCCGACGACGATGTGCTGACCATCTTGACCCGTGAGTTAAAACAACGCCGTGACTCCCTCCAAGAGTTTGAAAAAGCTGGCCGTGATGATTTATCAAGCAAAACACGTGAGGAAATTGAGATCCTGACTGCTTACTTGCCTGAACAACTTAGTGAAGATGAGATTCGTCAACTTGTTCGCGAAGCGATTTCACAAGTAGGTGCCACCTCGAAAAAAGAGATGGGAAAAGTAATGGGAATCGTTATTCCGAAGGTGAAAGGTAAAGCAGACGGAACGATCGTTCAAACCATAGTAAATCAAGAATTATCTTAATAGATAATAGGAAAAACCCGGTCCGTATAGGATCGGGTTTTTTGGTATGTCTGTGCAAGTTCTATCCAGGGAACACTGATTTGAAACTTTGATTTTTATTCTCCGTATACCTACATAGAAAAGGAATGAAAGGAGGATTTGCGTGTACAGACAAGTTAATAGTCGGATCAGGATTCTCACTTTTTGGTTAATTTGTATGAGTATGCTGCTCGTACCGCTTAAGGAGAATGTTCATGCTGATGAAAATAAACGAGTTATGCTGATCTCTGTGAAGCAGGACATCGAGAGCGGACTGGAAGGATTTTTGAACAGAGCATTTACCACTGCCTCTGAACAAGGTGCTGACGTGGTCATTCTTGACATCGATACGCCAGGTGGTGAGGTAGGAGCAGCCAATAATATTGGACACCTGGTTCGGGAAGCACCGATGGAGGTGATTGCCTATATTGATAATCAGGCCTTCTCAGCGGGAACCTACATAGCGCTCAACGCTGACAAAATCGTGATGACTCCTGGCAGCAGTATCGGTGCAGCCGCCCCGATTGATCGAAGTGGAAATGCCGCAGACATAAAGATTATTTCGGCCTGGTCTGAAAAAATGGTAGCAGCAGCCAGATTAAACAATCGCAATCCAGAAATCGCTCGGGCAATGGTAGAGATTCAATCTGAAATACCAGGAGTGAAAGCGAAAGGTACAGTGCTCTCACTCGATGCAACCAAAGCCAAAGAGGTAGGCTATGCGGATCAGGTGGTAAAGGATAAGCAGGAACTGTATCAGTCGCTGGGAGTTCAGGAAGGTCAAGTCATGTCAATTGATCCTACCTTAAGTGAGCAAGTTGCACGCTTTGTGACTAATCCTACTGTGATGAGTCTCTTGTTTATTATTGGGTTGGTTGGAATTATTGCAGAGTTGCTTGTACCAGGATTTGGTGTTTATGGTACACTTGGTATGTTCTCATTTTCCCTCTATTTCTTCGGGCATTATGTAGCTGGATTCGCCAGCCTGTTGCATATCGGATTATTTTTGCTAGGAGTTATCTTATTGATCCTGGAAATATTCTTGCCCGGTGGAATTATCGGAGTGCTAGGATTTATCAGCATGGTGAGCGGTATCATACTCGCTGCCTATGATACATCGCAAGGAGCACTATCATTGGGGATTGCCAGTCTGGTAGCGATCGTGGTCGCTTATCTCTTGGTCAAATTCTTTGGATTGCGTGGATTGTGGACCAAATTTATCCTGCGTACCGAGTTGCGCAATGCTGAAGGATATGTTGCTCCAAAAGATCAGCGTGAGCTTTTGAATCAATCAGGGATTGCTTTAACTCCGTTACGTCCTGCAGGGATTGTGAAAATTGATGGGAAGCGGATCGACGCTGTTAGTGTTGGCGGATTTATTAATGCGGGTTCATCCATTGTTGTCATCCAAGTGGAAGGCACTCGTGTTGTTGTACAAGAACAAGAGATTGATGTGAAGGAGTAGATTGGAATGCCGTTTGATGCAGGTTTTCTTCCGTTTATTTTATTAGTAGCAGCAGGACTTGTAGTTCTTAGTATTTTCTTCTCATTTGTTCCGATTATGTTATGGATTTCTGCACTCGCTTCGGGTGTAAGAATCGGGATAATTACACTGGTAGCCATGCGTTTGCGCCGTGTTATTCCAGCTCGAATCGTGAATCCATTGATTAAAGCAAGAAAAGCAGGGCTTGAGCTGGACACGAATCAACTGGAGAGTCACTATCTTGCAGGTGGTAACGTAGACCGGGTGGTTGACGCACTCGTTGCAGCACAGCGTGCAGATATTCCTCTTGGATTTGAGCGTGCAGCAGCTATTGATCTGGCTGGTCGTGATGTATTGCAAGCGGTTCAGATGAGCGTAAATCCCAAAGTCATTGAGACTCCGATTGTAGCTGCCGTTGCGATGGACGGTATCGAAGTAAAGGCGAGAGCCAAAGTTACAGTACGTGCCAACATCGACAGATTAGTCGGGGGTGCTGGTGAAGAAACCATCATGGCCCGTGTCGGTGAGGGGATCGTAACCACCATCGGTTCATCCGAACGTCACAAAGACGTATTGGAAAACCCGGACCGCATCTCCCAGACAGTTCTCAATAAAGGTCTGGATGCGGGTACAGCCTTTGAAATCCTGTCGATTGATATTGCGGATGTGGATGTAGGCAAAAACATTGGTGCACAGTTGCAAACCGATCAGGCCGAAGCAGACAAGCGAATTGCACAGGCGAAAGCAGAAGAACGCAGAGCAATGGCTGTCGCAACAGAACAGGAAATGAAAGCTCGTGTACAAGAGATGAAAGCAAAAGTGGTAGAGGCAGAAGCAGATGTACCACTTGCTTTGGCAGAAGCGCTGCGCACCGGAAAACTGGGTGCGATGGATTATTACAATTTGCAAAATGTCATGGCAGATACTTCCATGCGCCAATCCTTCGGTCAAACCACAGATAAGCCCAAAGACATTGAAAAATAGGGGCTGATGCAGATGGATTTACTCGATATCTTGTTTGATTTGCTTGGCCTTGCCATCGCTTTGATCGGCAAGTTCTGGGTGGTAATCTTAGCGGGATTGAGTTACATGTTGTTTGGAAAAAAGAAAGAGCAGAAGAGAAGGAGACCAACCCTTCGACCGGTGCTCACACCAACAGCAGATGGAGGATACCCTACAGTACTGCGAGAAGAAGAGCCGGAAGTTCGTGTTGAGACAACTAATCCATTTTCTCGTTCCGTTGAGTATGTAGAATCCGATGCATTTGGCGAACACTCGCTAACACCGGGAAATCTCGATGAAATAAATGATCTTCATGTAAAATCAGAGCAAGAAGAGCAGGATCGAAGACGACATGTTGACCATGTCTCAAGCGAACGTCCTACAATAAACCCGAGAGAAGCAATGAAGTGGTCACTGATTTTTGCTCCCCCTCGTTCCAAACAACCATACCAGCAACAATTGATTAAAAACAGACAACGTAAATAGATAAAGGTAGAAACCGCAAAAGCTGATGATTGTTAGCTATTGCGGTTTCTTTTATAAAAGGAACAACAACTCGTAATAATATTTTGATAATACTGAATTATCATAAAATAAAATTGCGCAGCGATAACTCGGATGCTAGAATGAAAGTAGATACTAACCAGTCAGTATGTTAGCTAAAGGTAGAATGTGAAATTAAAATGACAACCATCAAAGGAGGTAAAGTGATGCCAGAGATTCAACCATTGCATGAGTTGCTTCGCTTTCATGCACGTACAACACCGGATAAGATAGCAGTGATTTATTATGGTCGAACGATCAGCTATCAGGAATTGGATGAGCTTTCTGATCGATTTGCGCATTTTTTACTGCAAAGAGGGCTGGGGAAAGGGGATCGGGTAGCTCTGTTTATGCAAAACTGTCCCCAGTATCTGATCTGTCACTACGGAATTCAAAAAATCGGAGCGATTGTAAGTCCATGTAACCCTATGTTCAAGGAATGGGAGCTGGAATACCAGTTGCTTGACTTGTCAGCGAAGATGATTGTGACACTTGATCAGTACTACCCTGTTGTAAAAAATATTCAAGAAAAAACATCGCTACATACGGTAGTCCTCACCAATTACACCGATTTTCTCCCCAGTGAACCCAGCCCAACATTTCCTGAGCGTATTGAGTCGAAAACAGCAATAGATGGTACCTATGATCTTATGGATATTCTCGAAGCAGATTTTGCCAAAATACCTGATGTAGAAATCGATATGGAAAACGACATCTCTGTTATTTTGTACACGTCAGGATCAACTGGATTGCCCAAAGGTGCCATGCTTACCTACCGCAATGCACAGTTTAAGACAGAGTGTGTAGTAAAAACGTACAACAATACTTCAGATGACGTATTTCTTGGTGTTATGCCCCTTTTCCATATCGCGGGGATGACCATTGGCATGAATGTGCCCGTTTATGTAGGGGGAACGATTGTGCTCTTAACCCGTTTTGTCCCGGAGGCCGTTCTGGAAGTGATTGAGCGCTATCAAGTAACCCTGGCGTACACAATTGTCCCGATGAATATCGCCTTACTAAGCCATCCAAAAGCGAAGGGAACTGATTTTCGCTCGCTTCGGCTCAATCCCAGCACCAGTTTTGGAGTAATTCTAACCGAAGAAATTTCCAGAGCGTGGGAAAACTTGACCGGTGTCCCGCTGTTTGATCCAGCGTATGGACTAACAGAGACACATACGTTAGATGCGATCATGCCTCCAGACAAAATCAAATATGGCACAGTTGGAAAGCCAACCTTTGAAACGGAAATCAAGATTGTTTCACTGGACAATTCGGAACAGGTACTTCCGACTGGCGAACAAGGTGAAATATTGATTAAAAACCCCGGTGTTTTTAAAGGCTATTTGAATCGTCCTGAGGAGACAGCCAAGACACTTCGTGATGGTTGGGTACATACTGGAGACATCGGGAAGTTTGATGAAGAAGGGTATCTTTACCTGCTGGGGCGGGTAAAAGAATTGATCAAGTGCTCGGGATACAGCGTTTTTCCAGAAGAAGTGGAACAAATTTTGCTTCGTCACCCGGCCATCGTTTCTGCTGCAGTAATTGGTGTCCCGGACCCGGTTCGTGGTGAATCCGTGAAAGCTTTTGTTTTGATCAAGCCGGAGCATCAAGGAACGATCACAGCAGAAGAGATTATTTCCTGGAGTAAAGAAAAAATGGCCAACTACAAGTATCCTCGTTTTGTGGAGATACGCCATTCATTGCCGATGACAGGAGCGGGGAAGCTCTTGAGACGTGTTTTGGTTGATGAGGAAAAACAAAAAAATTGATACTATGTTTTGCACCAACCCGATGCGTTTGTTTTCGGGAAAGTAAATGCAAAAATGTAAGCGCTTCCTGCTTGTCAGGGAGTGTTTTTCTTATTTTTGAGGACAAGTGTTTTCTTATTTTTTTGCGCATGAGTTCGCCCCCTTCTCGCATAGGTTTTATAAAAGAGATTCCTGTGTGAAGATCCTTGTTGGAAAAAGCATTCGGCGCACAGGCGCCAGTAAGAAGGGGGCTTTTGCGATGAAACGATGGAGCCGCCGACTGCGCCGCTTGGCTGTGGGCGTGTTGGACCTACCGCAAGATGTTGTGCTAGAAGTCCCACGGATAACCATGATTGGTCATTTACAAATGTACATAGAAAATCATCGAGGAGTTCTTCATTTCAGTGAAACAGAGCTCCGCTTGCTTTTAACCAATGGACAATTGTTGGTACATGGCGACCAACTTGTGATTCGAGCTATTTTACCTGAGGAAGTGTTGCTGGAAGGCAGGATTTCAGGGATCAAGTTTATAGAGAAGTAAAATATGTGGGGGGACGATACGCAATGCGGAACACCTTGAAAGATTGGGTAGATGGACATGTGACGATTACAGTACGAGGCAAACGATTCGAACGCCTGATTAATCTTGCCATTCGCGATGGCCTCCACATTTGGAATATTCGGCGTCAGGGAACAGAAATCGGTCAATTGGATATTTTGATCCGTGATTATTTTCGTCTGCGCCCTCTTTTACGTCAGACAGGCTGTCGGAGTCATGTGGTGCGTAGAGAAGGGATGCCGTTTTGGCTTGTTCGTCTGAGGCTTCGAGCTGGACTAGCTATCGGGTTTTTGCTGTTTTTTATCGGGGTGTACATGCTTTCCAGTTTTGTCTGGAGTGTAGAGGTTATGGGAACGCATAAAATGTCCACACTACAAGTAAGACAAGTTGCCGAAACAATCGGGATTAAACCAGGGGTCTGGAAGGTCAAACTAAAAGAACCGATTCAACTGCAACGGGATATGTTGCAACAGCTTCCAGATGCTGCTTGGGTAGGTGTCGAGATAAAAGGAACAAAAGCCATTATTCAGATCGTTGAGAAGGAAAAGCAGGAAGTAGAAAAAGCACCTGGTCCCAGAAATTTGATCGCCAAGAAGAAAGCCGTCGTACACAGTATTCTCGCTGAAGCGGGTAAGACGTTAGTGAGTGTGAATCAGTTCGTTTCAAAGGGACAAGTACTGATTTCAGGTATCATCGGCAATGAGACGCGCCAGGGAATTGTTGCTGCCCGTGGAAAGGTAGAAGGAGAAGTGTGGTATATCTCCAACATCTCCATCCCACTACATCAACAACGAAATGTGTACACTGGCTTAGCGGAGGATAATCACTTTCTTTTAGTCGGCGATTATTCTTTCCGCATCTGGCCTTTCCAGGTACAACCATACAAGCAGTTCGAGACGCATGAAGAGAAATTCCAACTGTCATACAAACAGTTTCATTTGCCAGTCGGTTGGAAAGTGGAGAAGAGACAAGAGATGGAAGTACAAAAATTCCAGATTAGTTCTGAACAAGCGATAGAGACAGGCAAAAGCTTTGCGAGGCAGGATGTGTTGAAGCGTGCGGGCAATGACGCTGTTATCAAACAAGAAAAAGTTTTGCACGTAAAAGAAGAGAATGGTAAAGTTTACTTGAGTATTCATTATTCAGTCATCGAGGACATTACCGAGGAACAGCCGATTACTCATCTTCCGCCTGCTCCCGATCAAGGAGCGAATCAATCCAACTAAGTTGACCATAAGGAGATGGAGACCTTTTGCACGTTCAAGAAGAGGTAAAAATCCAATTTGCTGATGCATCAGAGGCACTGCTGCTGTTTGGACCACATGACACGTACTTAAAACAAATCGAACAAAAAACTTCGGCCAAAATTGTTACACGTAGTGGGGAAATAGCAATTAGCGGTGAAAAAGAAGAAGTGACCAAGATTGCTTCTTTGTTTAACATTCTACTTCAATTGGTACAGCGGGGAATCACGTTGTCAGAGCGGGATGTTTCCTATGCGATGCAGTTGACTGAGAAAAATGAAGCCGAACAGCTTCTCCATTTATATGATGAAGAGGTGGCTCGTACTCAGCGCGGCAAAATCATACGCGCCAAAACATTAGGGCAACGACATTACTTATCCGCCATCAAGCGATATGATATCGTATTCGGTATTGGTCCTGCCGGTACAGGGAAAACGTATCTGGCTGTCGTGATGGCTGTGAATGCCTTGAAAACCGGGCGTGTCAAACGGATTGTGCTTACCCGACCAGCAGTGGAAGCAGGGGAGAGTCTCGGATTTCTTCCGGGTGATTTGCAAGAAAAGGTCGATCCATACTTGCGACCACTCTACGACGCTCTGTATGACATGCTGGGAACAGAACAGGTAGCTAAAATGCTGGAGCGAGGTCTGATTGAAGTGGCACCTCTTGCGTACATGAGAGGTCGTACACTGGAGGACTCTTTTGTTATCTTGGATGAAGCCCAGAATACAACTCCGGAACAGATAAAAATGTTTTTAACCCGTTTAGGCTTCGGTTCCAAAATGGTTGTTACGGGGGATATTACGCAAATTGACTTGCCTAAAGGCAAGAAATCAGGTCTGCGTGAAGCAGAACGCATTCTTGCGATGATTCCAGATATCGCATTTATTCGCTTCCAGGAATCTGATGTTGTTCGCCATTCGCTGGTGCAGAAGATTATTGAGGCATACTCCCGAGAAGAAGCCGACCACGGCTACAAATAAAAAAGGAAGTATAAAAAGTCCAGGAAACATGAAAATCGAAACGAAAATGAGGGACAATCGTGCTTACGATCGAAATATTGAATGAACAGTCAGAACCAATTACAGAAGAACAAGAAGAGCTCATCCGCAAGTGTGTTCAAGCGGCTGCTGAGTTGGAAGAAGCGACCGGGGAAGTTGTCATTACCTTGGTGGACGATGAGCGCATTCATGAATTGAACCGTGATTATCGTGGAGTAGACCGCCCGACCGACGTCCTTTCATTCGCCATGAATGAGACTGGGGAAGGCGAAATGGAGATTTTTGTGGATGAAGAAGAGATTGACGAGTTTCCGTCCATGTTAGGCGATATCGTCATCTCCATCCCTCGAACCAAAGTACAAGCAGAGGATTATGGACATTCCTTTGAACGTGAGTTAGGTTTTTTGACCGTTCACGGTTTCCTGCATCTTTTGGGATATGACCACGGTACAACAGAAGAAGAGCAAGAAATGTTCGGTCGACAGGAAGAAGTTTTGGCCAAAATTGGATTGACGAGATAGGAGATTTCCCTTGAAAGAGTGGAACAAATTCCTCCGCAGCTTTCCGTATGCCTGGAGCGGTATTATCCATACCTTTAAGACACAGCGAAACATGCGAATCCACGGAATGGTGACGATTCTTGTGCTCATCTTGTTATGGTGGCTCAACGTCCCTCGTGGAGATGTTTTGTTGGTCTTTTTTTGTATTGCTCTTGTGATGTCGCTCGAACTGGTGAATACGGCGATCGAGGCAGTAGTCGATCTGGTTACCAAAGAGTGGCATCCTCAGGCTAAAATTGCTAAGGATGCAGCAGCAGGGGCGGTGCTTTTCTCCGTGATCATTGCAGTGATCATCGGGACGTATGTGTTTGTACCGCCGTTATGGGAGAAAATAAAACTACTGACACAATCCTACTAGAAGATGCTCTTAAAAGGATTCAGGAATGAACCACTAATGAAAAGGAGTCGGCTAGTCACCATGATCAAACAACTTCGTCAAGCGTTGCTCGTCGGCTTTCTCGTAATACTGCCTCTGTTGGTTACAGTTTACTTGATCCAACTAATTTTCGGACTAGCTGATCGTTTCGTCGGTTACTGGTTTACCGAGCTATTGCTGGCAACTGGTATAGCAAAGCACCAGGGAGAAGCAATTGTATTTTTGGGGATTCCTTTTACAGGTCGAGTTCCTCTAATCGGCCTTTTACTTGTCGTATTCATATTGTTGTTAATCGGTGGACTGGCGAAAACTGTGGTTGGACGCCATGTGTTCCGGGGGATTGAGCGTTTTTTTGGCTTCATTCCGGTCGCCAGAGGTGTATACAATACGGTACAACAAGTGACACACGCCTTTGTTCATGAACAGACCACCTTCAAACAGGTCGTACTTGTGGAGTATCCTCGCAAGGGAATTTATACGGTCGGGTTTATCACTGGAGAATCGCAGGGGACTATTCAGACGATGGAAGGAAGGGACTATGTTAATGTTTTTTTACCGAAATCACCAAATCCAACCAATGGATGGCTTGCTCTTGTCCCCCGAGAGGAAGTACAATATCTTGACCTACCTATTGAAGACGGATTGAAGTTCGTCATCTCGGGTGGTGTCGTTCCGCCTACAACTAAAATAGAACAACTCACGGATCATTCCGAGAGAGTATAGAAGAGGTGAACCTGTGATGAATTCACATGAATTGATTCAGAGTGCATTGGAAGCAAGAAAACGTGCCTACGTGCCGTACTCCAAGTTCGCAGTAGGTGCGGCTTTATTAAGTGAATCAGGCAAAGTATATCTGGGTTGCAACATCGAAAATGCGGCATACCCTGTGTGCAACTGTGCAGAACGCACGGCATTGTTCAAAGCTTACTCGGATGGAGATACGAAATACCAAGCGATTGCGGTCGTAGCAGATACAGAACAACCGGTACCGCCATGCGGATCATGCCGTCAAGTCATGGTGGAGCTGTGCCCGCCAGATATGAAAGTATATTTGTCTAACCTGAACGGAAAAGTGACCGAAACGACAGTAGGGGAACTTCTGCCAGGTGCATTCACCAAGGAGGATTTACGTGGATAATCGAAACAAAACCAAGGCCCCTTTCAAATCCGGCTTTGTTGCTATCGTCGGAAGACCAAATGTAGGGAAATCAACTTTGCTCAACCATATTGTCGGTCAAAAAATTGCCATTATGTCCAATAAGCCGCAGACAACGAGAAATAAAATTCGAGCTGTACATACAACAGAGCGTGGTCAAGTCATCTTTTTGGATACGCCAGGCATTCATAAGCCCAAATCAAAACTGGGCAATTACATGGTAGAAGTAGCAGAAAACACATTGAACGAAGTGGACCTGATTCTGTTTGTGGTCGATGTAACCGAAAAGCGGGGAGCGGGAGATGATTATATCATCGAACGTTTGAAGCAAGTCAAAACACCAGTTTTTCTGGTTATCAATAAAATTGATCAGGTGCATCCAGAGCAGCTCCTGCCTATTATTGACGATTACCGAAAAGAGTATGACTTCAGACAGATCGTGCCGATTTCAGCGAAAGAGGGCAACAATACGGGGTCACTTCTCGATGCAGTTTATGCAGAAATGGAAGAAGGACCGATGTACTATCCGGCAGATCAAGTAACCGACAATCCAGAGCGATTTATTATTGCTGAATTAATCCGTGAAAAGGTGCTGCATTTAACACGTGAAGAAATTCCGCACTCGATTGCTGTCACTGTCGAAGAGTTGAAACGTCGTGATGACGGACAGACCCTCTATGTTTATGCGGCGATCTATGTCGAGCGAGATTCGCAAAAAGGAATTCTGATCGGAAAAAAAGGCGAGATGCTGAAGGAAATTGGCAAGCGTGCTCGTATGGATATCGAACGACTTCTTGGGAACAAGACATTTCTTGAGGTATGGGTAAAAGTGAAGAAAGACTGGCGTAATCAGGAGCGCATGCTGCGCAATTTCGGTTTCTACGACGAGGAATAAAGCTCGGTGGGCTCCAAAAATATAAGTGTCATTTTTTCCAAGGGATAGAACAATCGACTTGGGCAGATTCTAAGTAACGTGGAAGTGGATAAATCCGATAGGGAAAGGATGATGCGTTCATGCTTCGCGACTTTTCATGGAGTTATTTCGCTTCAACGGGAGACATTCATGCCTATCTTCTTTTTCGGGAGCATCCAGCATCGATAGGGGATCTTTCTGATGAATCCGAGGAATCTGCGCCATGTAATACGGGTGATTCAACTGCATGCTTGTAAAGTGGGAAGGAATTATTATCCGTAGTGTTGACTACGGAGAATCGAGCAAGGTACTTACGGTTTTTACCAGAGAACACGGCAAGTTAGGGATTATGGCTCGGGGTGCCAAAAAGCCGAAGAGCCGCCTGGCTGCCGTGTCTCAATTGCTTACCTATGGTTATTTCCTGTGCAAAAAAGGTCCGGGAACTGGTATGCCTGATCTATCACAAGGTGACATCATCAATTCCTTCCCGGATTTGCGTCAGGATTTGTTCAAGACAGCCTATGCAGCCTACATGTCCGAATTGTTGGATCGTTTGACGAATGAGCGTGAGTCCAATCCATTTCTGTTTCAGCTATTGCAATTGAGCTTTCAATATCTGGATGAGGGCAAAGATGCGGAAATCTTGTGCAGAATTTTTGAAAGCAAAATGCTGATCATTGCAGGAATCAGACCGCACCTTCACGATTGTTCCAGTTGTGGTGAAGAAAGAGAACCGTATTCTTTCAGTGTGACACAGGGGGGATTGCTGTGTCCTGTTTGTGTTCATCAAGATCCACATGCAATCTCAATTGCACCAGCCGTCTGGAAGCTGCTGCGGCTTTTTCAACTGTTTGATCTGGAGCGGTTGGGAGAGATCGAAGTGAAGGAGAGTACTCGCAACCAATTGCGATTTGTCATGCGTCGCTATATGGATGAACATTTAGATTTGCGATTGAAATCCAAGAACTTTTTAGATCAAGTGGAAAAGCTTCAACCCTAAACTCCGTTCACTCGGAGTTTAGTTGTTTTGTTATTTCCTTAATTTTCCATAAGTGTTATTTATCTACCAAAATACCTGTGAATATTACAAAATATTTACTTGAAATATACCTTTTTCGTTTGGTTTGCAGGAAAACGACAATGAATAGAGTAATACTATTGGATAGTAAAGCTAAGGAACCGGTGGTGATCCATCATCGAACTAACCAAAAGACAAGAACAAATATTGCAAATCGTGAAGGATGAAGGCCCGATAACTGGCGAACAGATTGCCGAAAAACTGCATTTGACTCGTGCTACCCTGCGACCGGATCTGTCTATCCTAACGATGTCAGGATACCTTGACGCAAGGCCACGTGTTGGGTATTTCTATGCCGGGAGACCGGCAAATTCCGTCATGAGTGAGCAGTTACATAAACTGATGGTAAATGAGTATAAAGCAGTTCCGATCGTCGTGCAGGAATCTGCTTCTGTTTATGATGCCATCTGTACACTTTTCCTTGAAGACGTGGGAACCTTGTATGTAGTGAACCAAAAAGGGTATCTGGCCGGAGTCGTCTCACGCAAAGATTTGCTCCGTGCTTCATTAGGGAACAAGTCGTTGGAAGACATCCCGACAAGTATAATCATGACGAGAATGCCCAACATTGTAACATGCGCTCCGGAAGAGAGTTTATTTGAGGCGGCAAAGAAACTTATTGATTTTCAGATTGACTCGATGCCAGTAGTACGACCAGTCCAAAATGACACCAGAAGCTACGAACTACTTGGAAGGGTGACCAAAACGACAATTGCCAAAGCGTTTGTTGAGTTAGGTCAAGAGCCTGTTGTATAGGAGGGGAACGGATGCAATCAAATCAGGAAGGACATCTAGTCTACGTTGTCTCTGACTCAATCGGAGAAACAGCAGAGCTGGTAGTACGTGCCGTGGCAAGCCAGTTTGACCCTGACCTTATCCACGTGCAGAAATACCCGTATATTGAAGAAAAGGAATCAGTTGATGAAATTATCGCATCGGCGAAAGAATCCAATGCGATGATTGTCTTTACTTTAGTAGTACCGGAACTGAAGTCCTATATTTTGCAAAAGGCTGCGGAGGCACAAGTGCCAATTGTGGACATCATGGGACCATTGCTCAGTTCCTTTGAGCATTCGCTAAAAAAGGCACCTACAGGAAAACCAGGTCTAGTACGAAAGCTGGACGAAGAGTATTTCCGCAAGGTAGATGCCATTGAATTTGCAGTCAAATACGATGACGGTCGCGATCCAAGAGGACTGTTGCGTGCAGATGTGGTGCTGATTGGCGTATCGCGCACATCGAAAACGCCGTTGTCCATGTATCTGGCCAACAAGCGATTGAAAGTAGCGAATGTCCCCATTGTTCCTGAAATTGAGCCGCCGGAAGAACTATTCCAACTCCCACCTGAGCGTTGTATTGGTTTGATCATTAACCCGGAGCAGTTAAATGGGATCCGTACCGAGCGTTTAAAGGCACTAGGTCTTACCTCACAGGCAAACTACGCTGCGATTGACCGGATAAAGGTGGAACTGGATTACTGCAAAAAGATCATTGATCGGATCGGGTGCCCGGTCATTGACGTGTCCAACAAAGCGGTTGAGGAAACAGCCAATATTATTCTTGAGATTATTCGACAAAACCAAATTAAAAATGTTAGAAAGTAGAGAAAAAAAGGATATTCAGGTGTGTTGTCGAACATTCTTTTGAACAAAGCTAAATACAAAGACAACAAATGGAGTATCGAAGTTTAACAGTCAGTTGAATGTGGTAAATTAGAAAAAGGATCTGATCCTAGAAGGAATTTGCCGAAATTTGACGAAATGATATACTCCGTTGTTTTTTGCTTGAAGAAGGTGCTGTTATTGCGGCTTCTAAGCATTATAGGGAAAAAGGTGGAACGACATGACACATTCCACTTCGGCTGAATTTGTTAATCGTGTACGTACATCGGTTGACCTGGTTGATGTGATTGGGGAATATGTTCAACTCAAAAAAAGCGGGCGAAGCTTAGTAGGTCTTTGCCCGTTTCATTCGGAAAAGACACCTTCCTTTCACGTAAACCCCGAACGTCAATTTTATCATTGCTTCAGTTGTAAAGCTGGAGGAGACGTGTTCAGCTTCTACATGCAAATAGAACAGCTCACTTTTCCCGAGGCTTTGCAACGAATCGCAGAACGATCCGGAATTGAAATGCCCTCATCTGCCAAAAAGGACGATGGATTGAAGAATGCTTCCAAGGTTCAAATGTATGAAGCACACCGCCTCGTGGCGAAACTATACCATCACGTCCTGACGTCTACTCCCTATGGGAATGAAGCGCTGCGGTATTTGAAGGGCAGAGGTATTACGGATCAAACGATTCAGGAATTTCAGATCGGATTTGCACCAGATTCTTGGGACTTTACGACTCAGTTTTTGCAAAAGCGCGGGTTTCAGCTTCCCATGATGGTGGAAGCAGGGCTTATTTCTGTCAATGAGCAGAAAGAACGATTTTATGATCGGTATCGAGGACGAGTGATGTTCCCCATTCATGATTCACAAGGGGAAGTGGTCGGTTTTGGTGGCCGAGCACTGGGGAACGGTCAACCGAAGTATCTGAACAGCCCGGAGACGCCGCTTTTTCAAAAGGGAAAACTTGTTTACAACATTCATCGTGCCCGCTCTATTGCCAAGAAGCGGAATCAAATCATTCTTTACGAAGGATACCTTGATGTGATTTCTGCTTGGCAGGCTGGTTTTGGAAACGGTGTTGCCACCTTAGGTACCTCCATGACAGAGCACCAAGCGAGAATTATCAGTCGCAATGCTGAACAGCTCATCCTCTGTTATGACGGGGATACGGCAGGACAAGAAGCTACCGATAAAGCGATTGAGATATTGCAGCAGCAAGGATCTACCGTTCGGGTAGCACCGCTGCCACAAGGTATTGACCCAGATGATTACATTCGAAAGCATGGAGCCGAGTCATTTTCACAGCAAGTTTTGCTTCAAGCCATGCCGATAACAGCTTTTCGTTTGAAACATTTGCGAGCCAAGCACGTAATACAGGATGAGGCGGATCAAGCCCGTTTTATTCAGGAAGCATTGCAGATTGTTACACAGTTACAAAGTGCGGTCGAACGTGATTTATATGAACGTCAATTAGCTGAAGAGTTTTCGTTATCGCTTGAGGCCATTAAGCTTGAGTCTGGAAAAGTGTTACGGCAACAAAAATTCCACGCTTCAAGGGATAAAGTTGCTCCCGCTTGGAATAATAGTATAAATAATGGCAAATTTACGGTCACCAAAACCAAAGTGCCTGCCCATCTCAGCGCAGAGCAGAAACTTTTGTATTACATGATGCGAGACAAGGATATTGCAGATCGGGTCCAAAAAGAATGCTTATCAGAATTTCAAGTAGATGAACATAGTGCATTAGCTGCATATTTGTTCGCCTATTATGCGGAAGGGTATCCAGAAGACCCAGGACAATTTATTCATTATGTGGAAGACGAAAAGTGCAAGCAATTAGCCTCGGGATTAGCCATGATGGAGTACGATGAGAACGTATCTGAAAAAGCGGTCAGTGACTACATCAAACAGGTGAATAACTACCCTAAGCGTTTAGAATTGGAACAACTACGTGAGGAACAAAAAAGGATTGACTTGCTTCGAACGCAAGCTGAGGATGATGAAGCAAGTATGCAGCTTGCCATTAAAGCCGCCACCGTAGGGATTAAGATTCGTGATTTAGAAAATGCTTTAAAGGAAGGGTAGCACAAATACACATTCCCGGGGAAGGAGGGAAAGTAGATGAACAAACAAAATATCACACCAGACATGGAAGCCTCATCCATTGAACAGGTGAAAGAAAATCTTGTTGAGCTTGGCAAAAAAAGAGGGGTTCTCACTTACAAAGAAATTATGGAGCGACTCTCTGGATTTGATCAAGATTCAGACCAGATTGATGAATTCTTCGAGTTTCTCGGGGATCAAGGCGTTGAGGTCAACAATGAGAATGAGGATGACGTCGACGAAATGATGATGAAAGATGAGGACAATGAGGAATTCGATTTCGAAGATCTCTCCGTTCCGCCAGGGATTAAAATTAATGACCCTGTTCGTATGTACCTCAAAGAAATTGGTCGAGTTCCATTACTCTCCGCCGAAGAAGAGATTAAACTGGCGAATCGCATTGAGCAGGGCGATGAAGAAGCAAAACGCCGACTTGCTGAAGCGAACCTCCGCTTGGTTGTCAGTATCGCTAAGCGTTATGTAGGCAGAGGGATGCTTTTCCTTGATCTCATTCAGGAAGGTAACATGGGATTAATTAAAGCCGTCGAGAAATTCGATTACCGTAAAGGTTTTAAATTTAGTACCTACGCAACCTGGTGGATTCGTCAGGCAATCACTCGTGCCATTGCGGACCAGGCAAGAACGATCCGTATTCCTGTACACATGGTTGAGACAATTAATAAATTGATTCGTGTTTCTCGTCAGTTGCTTCAAGAGTTAGGACGTGAGCCAGCTCCTGAGGAAATTGCTGAAAAAATGGATCTTACTCCTGAAAAGGTTCGCGAGATCATGAAAATTGCGCAAGAGCCTGTATCATTAGAAACACCGATTGGGGAAGAAGACGATTCCCATCTGGGTGACTTTATCGAAGATCAGGATGCTCTTGCTCCTTCCGATGCCGCTGCCTATGAGCTTTTGAAAGAACAATTGGAAGATGTTCTGGATACATTAACAGATCGGGAAGAAAATGTTTTGCGTCTACGATTCGGTTTGGACGATGGTCGCACTCGCACTCTCGAAGAAGTTGGCAAAGTTTTCGGTGTTACTCGTGAGCGTATTCGTCAGATCGAAGCCAAAGCCCTTCGTAAACTTCGTCATCCAAGTCGAAGTAAACGCTTAAAAGATTTCCTCGAATAACCGATAATAAAATAGGAAGGTTCGCCTACGTTTCGCTTTCTTTGCTGCGTAGGCTTTTCTTTTTCAATCGGTTGTTTGCTTTGTTAGGAGGGTAATCGTTGGACGATCTGAAAAGAAAGATCATAGTAAGCGAAATAGAAAATTGGAGAAAAAACAATTTACTTCCTGAACATTACTGCATATTTTTGTTGAATCTCTATACGGAAGGTGAGCAGGCCAAGTCAGTAAGCAAATCAGCAGGAGGCTCTCGAGAATCAAAAGGATTTTTTGGTTCGTCATCATCCGGCTCAACTTCAAATACTTTTGTAAAAGAAGAAAGTGCACCAAGGCACCACATCTCACATGGCGGCGAATCTATGGGACAATCAGTATCAGTATCATGGAAAATGGTATGGTACTGGCTCATCGGAGCTGTTGGTATCGCTTCGGTGATCTTACTTGCTTTTCATTTTAACGGTTTTAGTACGCTAATGCAAATTGCCATTTCTTCCATTTTTATCCTGATAACTTACATATTGGCGTTCGTTTTCAAGAAGCGGACACCTATATTTACACACATCTCTTTGTCGATATCATTCCTATTGCTAATATTTGCCGGAATGTATTTCATCAAGGATTTCGGGTTTCCAACAAGTACGGTACTGGTTTTTATGGCATTAATTTGTCTGTTATGGTGTATTAACGGATTTATTTTTGGTTTTTCTTATCTTCTGTATTGTGGAATTTTAGGATTTGGCCTATTGTATGGATTCATTACTGTAAATCGTCTGGAGGCTGATTACTCCTGGTGGCTGGCAGAATTGTACTGGGTTCCTCTCGCCATCCTGATGATAGGGCTTGGGTTTCTCTTTCATGAACGGAATCGGCAATTGGCAAGTGTACTGGCTATCTGCGGAATCGTTTACCTGTACGGCTCCGAGATTTCTTCGCTATATGTAGCAGGTGCAAAGAAAGACGTCATTCAACTGCTTCTTTTTATCAAGGTCTTCTTGAACTCGGCTTTTGTATTTTTGACTCGATCATACTGGTTTCAATGGCTTCGCCTCTAACAGGAGGGAAGCTTTTTTTATTTGTGTATCGAAACGAAAAAAATAATCCGAAAAATCGCAATTTCATGTATAATAGAAATATAACCAATTCTGAGCAAACGCTCAGTCGGAATAATGAAAGCGTTTTTAATCAATCTTGGGGGGCTGAATAATGAATTTTGATCTGTCACAAGAACAACGCATGATCCAAAAAATGATTCGGGAATTTGCCAATGAAGTAGTTGCTCCAGGAGCAGACGAACGAGATAAATCGAAACAATTCCCTGTGGATATCTTTAAGCAGATGAGTGAACTAAACCTGATGGGCTTGCCGTTTTCTGAAGAGTATGGTGGTGGTGGAGCTGACTATATCAGTTTTGCTCTTGTTGTTGAAGAATTGAGTCGTGCCTGCGCGTCAACTGGTATTACTTATTCTGCGCATATTTCACTTGGCGGAGCGCCGTTGTCCTTATTCGGGACCGAAGAGCAGAAACAGAAATATTTGAGCCAAGTCTGTTCTGGTGAGAGCATGGGTGCATTCGGTTTAACGGAGCCGAATGCGGGATCAGATGCAGGCGGAACTCGTACAACAGCAGTACGAGAGGGAGATAGTTGGCTGATTAACGGCTCGAAATGCTTCATTACCAATGCATCGCATGCCAAGTTCCTTGCCTTGACAGCGGTGACGGATAAAGAAAAAGGCTCAAAGGGAATTACTGCCTTCATCGTACCAACTGACGCATCCGGGTTTAAAGTGATTGACAACTACGAGAAGCTCGGTTTGCACAGTTCTAACACGACTGAGTTGGTGATCGATCAGGTCGAGGTTCCTCATGAGGATATTCTTGGCAAAGAGGGAGAAGGGTTCAAACAATTCCTCATCACTCTGGATGGCGGAAGAATTGGAATCGGAGCGATGGCGGTAGGGATTGCACAGGCTGCTTATGAAAAAGCCCTGCAATATGCGAACGAACGACAAGCGTTTGGCAGCTCCATTTCCAAATTCCAGGCAATACAATTCAAATTGGCTGATATGGCCATGCAAATCGAGCTTGCCCGCAACATGGTGCATAAAGCGGCATGGTTAAAAGATAATGGACGTAAATTTACCAAAGAAGCAGCAATGGCGAAGCTGTATGCATCAGAAATTGCGATGGCAGCCACCCATCAGGCGATTCAAATCCATGGAGGATACGGCTATATGCGAGAATACCAGGTTGAGCGCTTCTTCCGTGATGCCCGTCTTTTGGAGATTGGTGAAGGCACATCAGAAATCTTGCGCACGGTTATCGCACGAGAAATCGGTTGTTAACAAACTTGTGATACTCTCTTGCAGCCCAGAAAACGGTCACGACCGTTTTCTGGGCTTTTATTGGTAAATAGGATAAAATAGAGGGTACGGAAGGTGAAAACATGTCATTTATTACAATTTCAAACAGACTGCAAACAATCGCAGAGTTTTGTCCACATGGGACGAGAGTGGCCGATATTGGCTCTGATCACGCTTTGCTGGCCTCCTATCTGACACTAAATAAAATCGCTTCTCACGTCATCGCAGGGGAACTGAATGAAGGTCCTTTTCTGGCCGCCAAACACCAGATCGCCTCGATTGGCGCCGAAGATAGGGTTTCTGTTCGCAGAGGCGATGGATTGGCGGTGCTACAGCAAAATGAAGTGGACGTCATCTGTATCGCAGGAATGGGCGGTCAGTTGATTACTTCCATCCTGGATGCGGGAAAAGAGAAACTGCAAGGAGTAAGCCGCCTGGTTCTGCAACCCAATGTTGGTGAAGACACGGTGCGCCGCTGGTTTCTGAATCATGGCTGGCAATTGATCGAGGAACGAATCATCGAAGAAGACGGGATCATTTATGAGATTCTCGTTGCAGAGGTTGGAGAGCCAGATGCTCCGTACCTTGGCAGTGATCGAAGTAAAGATGAATTGCTGCGGCTTGGTCCATTCCTTTGGCAGCAAAAATCTCCTATACTACTAAAAAAATTAGAGCACGAGAAAGAAAAGTGGCTAAAAATATATGCTCAAATGTCTCAATCAGAGCGGGAAGAGACGAAGAGCCGTCTCCTTGAGGTACAGCAGGAGATAACATGGTTAGAAGAGGTGATTTCATGTATACAAACGGACAAACCGTTATCCAATTCGTAGAACAATTGGCCCCCAAGCATTTGGCCTTGGAAGGTGACAAGATTGGTCTGCACGTAGGTTCACTCCAGAAACCGATCAAAAAAGTGATGGTTGCATTGGATGTGCTTGATGAGGTGGTAGATGAAGCAATTGCAGAAGGTGTAGACCTGATTGTTGCCCATCACGCTATTATTTACCGTCCGCTCAAGCACTTACGTACCGATTTGCCTGCGGGAAAAGTATTTGAGAAATTAATCAAGCATGACATAGCCGTCTATACAGCTCACACAAACCTAGATACCGCCGAGAATGGACTGAATGACTGGCTGGCAGAAGCGCTTGGGCTTCAAAAGATCGAGATGCTTGATGATCATGTTCAAGATCCACTCAAGAAGTTGGTTGTTTATGTTCCCACGACTCATACTGATGCTGTTTTGCAAGCAATTTGCCAAGCTGGTGCTGGTTGGATAGGTAATTACAGTCACTGTACATACAAAAAAACTGGTGAAGGGACTTTCATGGCTCGAGAAGGTTGCAATCCGTTTCTTGGCGAGGTTGGCAATCTGGAACGAGTAGAAGAAGTCAGATTGGAGACGGTTCTTCCAGCTTCAAAACAAAATATCGTAATCTCTGCCATGAAAAAAGTCCATCCGTACGAAGAAGTTGCTTATGATATCTATCCCTTGGATTTACCAGGAAAGAAATACGGAATTGGCAGAATCGGTAAGTTATCTGCTCCGATGACCCTCCGAGAATTGGCAGCACATGTCAAGGCAACATTTGGTTTATCCGGGCTACGGGTCGTTGGAAATTTGGATGAACCGATCAAAAAAGTAGCTGTTGTGGGTGGAGACGGCAGTTCTTATGTGGGTAAAGCAATTTTCCGAGGAGTAGATGTGATGATCACTGGTGACATCGGATACCATATTGCCCATGACGCACAGGCAGACGGCATCTCGATTATTGATGCAGGCCACAACATCGAGAAAATCATGAAGACGAAACTGGCAGAATACTTGACCAAGCGTCTGACTGAAACGGGTTCACAGACAGAAGTGCTGGCTTCCAAGGTGCATACTGATCCATTCCAATTCTTATAATTGGATAACGAGACGAAAGAAAGGATGAACCTTGTGTTATCTGTGAGAAATCTTTTGGAATGGCATCAAACCAAAGAATCGATCCAACAGGCAAAAAACGAGCGAGATAATCTTGACAAGGAACGTAAGAAACGTCTTACTTCCATACAAGAGTTACGGCAGCGGATTGAAGCTCTTCCGATTACGGATAATCCGGAAGAGCAAATTCAGAAACTGCTTGCCGAACAGGAGTTATGGATGGCAAACAAAGATTTTGAGCAATTTGAAAGCGACTGTTTGCCAAAGCTTGCCTCACTGGACAATTCCATATCTGAAAAGAGCTTTGAGCTGATGCGTTTGGAATCAGAAGTCGACGAAGCTCTTTTTTCCGAATATTACCGTTTAGCGGAAAATAAAAAGAATCCGATAGTGGAAGTAAAGAGAAAAATTTGTACAGGCTGTTATTACCCATTATCTTTAGCAAAAGTGGATGAATGGCGACGGGCGAAAGGGTTGGTTTATTGTGATGAATGTGGGCGGATTCTCGTCTAAAAAAGCAGTGCAGACAGTGCTTGCGGTTCTTTTATCGAGTACTGTAATCTTTCCAACACATGTCCGTGCAGAAGAAACTGATGATGTACCTTTTACAGATATAGCGAATCATTGGGCCAAGGATGCCATCCTTGACAGCTACGATAACCAACTGATGTCTGGTATCGGGAAAACCAAGCAATTTCAGCCGGAGCGGATGATTACTAGAGCTGAATTCCTGGTGCTGATCGATCGACTGTTTCAGGAAACCGAGATGGATTTTTATCCATTGACCTTGATGGCCAAAAAAGATGAATTTGGCCATGAGGAGGTTCTTTCGGAAGCCTATTTACCATATAAAGACGTAGACCGCATGACGTGGATGTATCCTTCTATCCTCCATGTGTTCCAGGTCTACAACCGATTGTACGGAGCGAACGCATTTGAGCAAATCTATCCTGCAGGAAAGCTGCATCCTGACCAACCGATCTCCAGAGAAGAAGCTGCCAAAATCATGCAATTATTTATAACAAACAATGAAAATACAGGCTTGAAAGAACTCATGAGTAAGTGGGGATTTTTACAAGGTGACCTGGCGGGTAATTTGAAGCGTGCCGAAGCGGCTGTTATCAGTAATCGTTTGTTTGCCTTCCTTCAGGATCGCCCCATTTTGCCATTGTTAGATGTGGATGACAGCAAGTTTCCATTTGTGCCAGAAATTACAGAACTTTTCCCGATGTTTGCCGATTATGGCGATGGAACGAATCTGACAGAAGCGGAAAATACGTACATCAAGATCGTGAATGAAATCATTGATCAGGCAGATGATGAGAGAACATACGAAACATTGAAGAGACTGCAAAATGAAGGCTTTCCCAATCGAGTAGGTGTTTTCTATTATCAAAGCTGGAATCAGTTTGTGACTTTGGAAGAGAATCTGGATAGTGCGGTTCGTGCACTTTCTGCGTTTTTGGACGAAAATCCTGATGAAAGATCCATTCATCTCCTTCAACTGCTTTCGGCAAACATCTACGACCTTTCTTTGCAGATCGGACAGGATACGCCTGCCATATTTGAACAAGTCGAGAAGAGAATCAGTCCTTACCTCGACAGAGTGACCCCGGAAGAGTCAAAAGTGTTACAGCTCTATCTCGCAGCATTGGACGTGAAAAGCGGGAAGGTAGACAAAGCAATTGAACGCTATCGTGCCAATGTTTCGCAAAAGGATTCTTTTTTGAATGCTGTCTTCTATTTATTAGCAGATGGAAAAACAGAAGAAGCAAAACAACTGGTTATTGAATACGGGAAACAAGGACAGACTGACACTGATTCAATCGATACGTTCATTCAAAGCCTGCTAGATGAAGTGGCACTGCTAGACCGTCAAAAGGAATATGCCGAACGTCTGTCGGCTGCAATTACCAAACAGGATGAGCTGCCTGGATATCAAGTGACTGGTGAATCCAATTTAAGCGGATACTTGTTCAAGTATGTTGATCAAATCGATAATCAATCACAGATTACGAGAACGACCGGGTTTTACAAAGCACCGAGCAAACTCGTATTGGATAAAATCGATATGTACTCCAATGATCGTGAAAATCGCTTTTATACGTATGATTTTGATAATATGAAGTGGAATCCGCCTTCCTATTCCTCACTTTCCTATGCTCACGAATGGGTTCAGGAGATGTCAGTTGACAAACGTCTGAACAAGCTGGGGGCAAGGTACCATGTGCAATCGGCTGGAACGTACGATGTCATAACAGAATGGATTCCAGGTAAAAAGCTGAAACAACAAATTGAATCGGAAAAACTGACTCTTCACCCGATTAAAGACATTCCGATTTTTATTACGAAATATTACATTGACCGTGCATCAAATACGTTATTGGCCCGTGCATGGAATTATGAAGAGATTTATAACGAAGAATTTATTGCCTTTACAGGATCAGAAACTTACTCTGCACTCGAGCATTCTGTAAAAATTCCTGTAGAAGTGACTGCTGGGAAGGTGAACATGCCATGATGACCTGGAAAAAAATAATAACAGGATTTTTTGCCTTCTCTCTGCTTTTTACAAGTCCAGTAGCGCAAGCGGAAGAAAAACACCCGCTCGTTCAAACAGAAAATATTTATAGCTTCCTGTTGGAAAACCACCTAAGTCGTCCCAAACCATTCCAATTGGTGAAAGGGGCACTGAATGGCATTTCAGCGGAAGCGGCGAAAGCCAAAAATCTCACGCTATTCAGTTCTCCAGAAGATGATACTCTTGAAGAATTGGAGCTACGCATGAAAAAGTGGCATACGGAATCTTCAATAGAGTGGGACCAGCTCAATGATTGGGCGATCACAGGCATGATCTCAACACTTGAGGATCCGTACACCAACTATTTTTCTAGAGAACAGTTGAATGGCTTTCAATCGGCAGTAGAAAATGAGTTTGTAGGGTTTGGGCTCAGATTCCGAATTGTCAAAGGGAATTTTGTCGTGAAAGAAATCATTGCCAATTCTCCAGCTTCGAAGGTAGATCTTGCCGTTGGAGATTATGTCTTTACTGCTGATGGGACGAAGCTGGCGGGTAAAACGCTGGAGGATGTCTATCGTTTATTAAAAGGAGAAGAGGGAACCGAGTCGGTATTTGCGGTATACCGTCCATCTACCAAAAAAGCATTTGAAGTTCGCCTGAAACGAGAAGTTCTGGCGCTTCCCGAAGTGGCAAGCAGTCTGTTCAAGGGTCAAGTTGGTTATCTCAGTCTAAGCACATTTGGATCACAGGCCGGAGTTCAGTTTCAAGATGAGCTGAACAAGCTGATGAATAGCAAGCAACCGTTACAAGGTCTTATCATAGACCTTCGTGACAATAGCGGTGGTTATTTGTCTGCTGCACATGATATTGCCAGTCTGTTTATAGAAGACGGCTTGTTGATGTACACCGTGGACAGAAGTGGTATCGAAATTGAAACATGGGTTCATAATGGAAGAACTGTCTCGTTCCCGGTACGGATATTGGTGAATGGTCAAACGGCTTCGGCGTCGGAACTGCTGGCTGGAGGATTGCGGGACAACGGAGTGGCTCAATTGGTTGGTACAAAAACCTTTGGTAAAGGGGTAGCCCAACAAATCATCCCGTTGGATTCCGGAGATGCGCTCAAGATTACGCTGCAAGAGTACTTTACTCCCAAGCATTCCAAAGTGAATCATGTAGGATTACTGCCAAACATTGTTGTGGAAGATGAGATTAGCCAGATAATCGAAGCATTGCGTTCGCTTGGAGTGAAACAATACGAAATCCGTGAAAACAAGGAAGAAGGCATTTGGGTAAACGGTGTAGAATTCTTCTCTTCAACTGAAGTATTCAAGAAAACTCCACAAGGAATTCAGGTTCGAAAGGAAGTACTGGCCAGTTTATTGGGACAGCGAGATTTGCAAGGCGAAACATACGTACCACTCAGTAATTATTCCAAGCAAGGTGTACAAGTGAAATCTGTTACGAATGAAATAATCCTGAACTACCAAGCAAAATGATGAAAGGGAGTCAACCGGATGCCAAAAGCTAGACCCGAATTGATCGATGCGTTTATTTCAGAGACCTCCGATACCATTAATCTTGAAGGAGTAGCTGGGGTTCATATAGACAAAATTTGCGAGAAGCTAGGGGTTAGCAAAGGCTCATTCTATTGGTATTTCAAAAATAAAGAAGATTTGTTAATCCGTGTGGCAAGTAGCTTTCATCAAAAAATCACAGTAAATACAATCAACTCCCTCAATCAAATTGAGGACCCGATTGAACGAATTCGAACCGCCATCCAGATCAGTTTGAAAGCGTTAGTGGAGAACAGAATCCACCGGGAAATGTGGTCGCTCATTTTCCTCTATCCAGAGCTGCAAAATATATTGGGCAAAATTCATCAGGAACGTTTCGATTATCTGTATCAGCAATTTTTGCTTGCAAAGGAAGCGGGAAAAATAAAATCTGATCTGGATTTATGGAGCCACAGTCAACTGCTCGTTTCTTTTTATGAAGGTGCCATCCTGAAATGGGTAATGAGCCCGTCCGAGCAATCAGGTGAAGAGATGGACCGAATTCTTCGCTATGTGGTAGAGTTGTTTGTTGATAAAATTACATGATCGGCTACGGCCCTTGACCAATCAGGTTGGGGGCTTTTTTTATGCTAGTAGGCAAAATGTGTTCATTATTCCCAAGCGTATAGTTCACTGGAGAAGGCAAGACTAACTGTTACACTTGATCATCGAGCGGAGGAGGGATAAACATGAAAAAGGTCATCATGTTCCTGATTGATGCGATGATGCCAGACGTATTAGAGAACTCCGTTGCTAAAGGAAAAACACCAGCACTGAGATTTCTGATGGACAAAGGACAATATATACGTGATTGCGTAACGGTTTTTCCCACAATGACTGCTTCGATTGATTGTTCGATTATTACAGGTGAATATCCTGATAAACATAAAGTTCCGGGCTTGGTCTGGTATGATCCAGATCAAAAGAAAATTGTTAATTATTTCAACGGAACCACACCTGTACTAACGATCGGGCTTGGAGAATGCGCACAAAATGTGTTATTTCGATTAAATGAACATCACTTAAGCAAGAAAGTGAAAACGATCCATGAAGAGCTTGAAGAGAAAGGATTAACTTCGGGCTCAATTAATGTGATTGCCCATCGAGGACATCAGTATTACCAGCCAAAACTGCCTTTTCTGATGGATTTTTTTACTGATTTTAAAATGCGGGAAAAAGTATCAGGGCCTACGATCTTGAGTCTGGGTAAGTTAATTGAGCCGGCGATCTTTCGTCATCCTAACTGGAGTCTCTCGCAGACGGTGTTGGAATCATTGGGAATCAATGATGTCTATGCGCTTGATGTCTTAACAGAGGTTATTCGGAGCGGGAAGCAGCCTGACTTTACTTTTGTTTATTTGCCTGACAACGACCATAAACTACATAAAAATCCGGGGCAAGCAGAAACACATTTGGAAGATGTGGACCAGCAGCTCGCACGTTTTCTTAATTTATTTGATTCGTGGGAGCAGGCAGTTGCGAGGAATACGATAATTGTCGTTTCGGACCACGGTCATACGCTGATCGGTGAAACAGAGGATCATAACATTTTGTTAGAGGAGCTGCTTTCTCCCATTCACATCCATAAGCTTGGGGGAGAGGTAACTGACAGCGATGAGATCATTATTTGCAATAATGAACGAATGAGTTTTATTTATCCTTTGGCCGTCAATTTAGAGTCTAAAATTGTAGAACTGCTCTCCAGTGATTCACGTATCGATTTAATTGCCTGGAAAGAAGGCTCTTCCGTCAAAGTTAAAAGTGGAATGACGCAAAAGGTGCTTCGTTTCTCAAAAGAGGGCCCTTATCGGGATTGTTATAATCAAAACTGGAGCATTGACGGAGAATGGGAGGTTCTTGACCTTTCGACTGCACTTGATGGGAAGATCTGGTTCAACACGTATCCAGATGCTCTCTCACGATTATATGGTTGTCTGTTCTCTCAGGATATTCCGATGGTCGTTATCACGGCAGCTCCGTATTATGAATTCAAAACAGACGTTACGCCTACCCATTTAGGAGGTGGCAGTCATGGTTCCCTTCATAGACAGGACTCCATTGTTCCACTCATTGTAGTAGGGGCAAATCAATCGTTCCCAACCCCAGCCCGCCTGGTAGATCTAAAAAAATTTATTGTTCAAGAAGTGATGAGCAATGTTGTTCTAGTGTAGCTTTAATGGGAAGATGATCTGACCAGCGAACATCAAGAACCTGATAATCCAGTACGTGCCAATCTGGTGTAGCAAAAATGTAGTCCAAACGAAAGGGCGGGAGAAGAAGTGTTGACTTCTTTTCTTGTCCTTTTACTTTTGCACAATCGATTAAATGGGCAGGTAAATTTGGCGAGGTTGTATTGAAGTCTCCAACTATCAGGAGTGATTCATCTTGTCTTGTGTGAAGTTGTTCTGACATGTAAAGCAATTCATTTCGTCTGCTAAACTTATCGAGACTTAAATGGGTCACCCAGACGGTTATTTCTTGATCCCCTAATTTTATTTTACAATCCAACAAACTACGTCCTTCTTTTTTTGAAGGCAGTCTGTGAAAGGATGTGGGATGAATAGGAAGGTTGGTAAAGATGGCATTTCCATATCCGCCGTCTGCTATCTTGATCGAAGGGGAGAAGAGCGAATTCATGGATAACAATTTGGCGAAAAAATCAACCTGATGGCCAAACCTGTTATTTTGATGGATTTCCTGAATGCAAATAATATCTGCGTTCAGATCAAGCAATGTAGCTATCATTTCATCAATTCTCTTTCTCCATAAAAAGTCTCTTCCGCTGTGGATGTTGTAACTAACGATACTTAGCATGGCAGACTGATTCCTTTCCATTTCACTTTTTCTCTATTCTTTCCATTGAACTTAACTTTATCTCCGTGATAGGATATAAATCCATCCCTCAGTTGCTGTGTGGAGGGAACAAATTGCACAATTTTTACTGTTGCTTTTATAAAAGTCCTGTGCTATATTAATAAACGTCGCCTCAAACAAACATCCAATCGTTGGAATGGTTTGAGGAGTGGAAATTCAGTTTATGGTTCTTTGAAAACTAGATAGAATTCTTAAGCCAAGCAACATGTTTTGCAGTTTAGAATCAGCTCAACTTTATTGGAGAGTTTGATCCTGGCTCAGGACGAACGCTGGCGGCGTGCCTAATACATGCAAGTCGAGCGAG
>NZ_JBNCMT010000045.1:0-36448 GCF_049846925.1 Brevibacillus nigriterrae | reverse complement strand
GCTCGCCACCGCTGTGATGTCCTTTGTCGCCACCACCTCTGCATCCACCGTTACGCTGATGCTCGCTGTTTTGTTGGTCGTATTTGTGACATTGCTTGGCAGATTGGTTAGTGTTCCTGTTACAGTAAACGTCTGCGCCGTCTTTGTTGCTGGATTGTAGGTTGTACTCGCAACATCCCAACTCACGTCCACATTGATTTTACTGCTATCGTCCAAGGTGACTTCTACTTCCGCTGGCAATCCCAGGGCAGCTACTGTTTTGGTGGTACCATTGGCAAGTCCTGTTATCGCTGTTGGGTTTTTCACCGACAAGATATCCTTCGTCGGCTCCGCATCCACTGTCACACTGATACTCGCTGTTTTGTTAGTTGTATTTGTCACGTTGCTTGGCAGATTGGTTAATGTTCCTGTTACAGTAAACGTCTGCGCTGTCTTTGTCGCTGGATTATACGTTGTACTCACAACATCCCAGCTTACGTCTACATTGGTTTTACTGCTGTCACTCAAGGTGACTTCCACTTGTGAAGGCAAACCTAGTGCAGTCGCATTTTTAGCTGTTCCATTAGGTAGTCCGGTTTTTGCGGACGGACTCGTCACCGACGTGATGTCAACAGTTCCCGTTGAAAGCACAAGTTGTGGCCTTAAGGAAGTAAAAGGAAAGTTATCCGAAGCAAACATGAATTGCACACCCGGCACTACTTCTTCACCGACTAATGCAAATGTTACAACTTTATCTGCACTCATCCGGGTTTGTACAAAACCAGTTACTTCAAGTTCTTTCCACTGTCCCTTCGTAACACCAGTGTCAGTCGGGTTCAATAGAGGATCACCAGGATTTTTTGGAAAGGAAGCACCCCATGAATTGATGCTGGAACCATACACCTTGACGATGGGAACTGCCGAGTCTGCTAGATTAAGATCTTGAATTTCGGTTACATAGAAACGCAATGTAGCCTTCGAAACAGCTTCATTGATGTCGGTCAAATTGAATTGAATGGCTGATTTTTCCACTCCATATTCCGCATCTCCTGAAAAACCAACAAAGTTCTCAGGTTCATCCATCCAGTATCCTCCCGCATCCCATATTCCGTCTTTCGCTGGTGCCTTTGTATATGATCCTGCATGAATGATAGGAACGCTCAGAAAATTCTGAGACAGGAACATCAAACATAATAGTAGATAAAGGATTTTTTTCACTTCTTCCTCCCTCCTCCAAGCATATTCATCAACCTTTCGATGGATAATTTCCTTGTAATGCAATGATAAAATTCAATCCAAGGTAGGGTTGCATATTATTGTGCGCCTGACTTCCTCCCACTGCATCTATAGCTCCTGCATTCATCGTTGTATCTGCAGTATCCGAATATACATTCGCTCCCATTCTGCCATCTGAATTCGCCCATACTGCTCCCGCAGGTTCTTTGAGTGTTTGTGTTTGAACTCCACAAGGGAGATGTGTATGAATTGGTATCTGACTTTGCAGCAAAGTAACTGTATCTTGTCCAGCATTACTTGCAAATGCACGACTGGTTAATCCAGGACCATCTCCAAAGCACATTGGGACACGATTTCTGAAATCCGGCAAATTAAAATTATTTTTGTCTCCGCCAAACTTGTTGCCGATAATCGAGTACAGAGGTACATTTTTGTTAACAGGCAAGGAACTCCCGTCACATATTGCCCATCCGTCAGGCGCATACGAACCTGCAAATAGACGAATTTCTCCTAAATAAGGATCCATATCTTTCTCCTTCTTTCCTTTAGTTTTTAGATGGGTAAAACCCCGTTGTTGCAATGCAAAAATTCAGTGCCAGAAAAGGCTGCATGTTACTATGAGGCTGACTGCTCCCTGTGATGGAAAGTGCATTTGCGCTCATCGTTACATCTTTGTCATTACCGTAACAAGAAATTGAGCCCGAACCCCAATAATTGCCTGCTACTTTTCCTTTTTTTGCGCTTGCTGATGCAGATGCCAGATGAGTATGGGCAGGCATTTCTGCTACGGTCAACGTATGATACTCCTCACCATTTGCTTCTCCAATCAACTTTGAATCTACTAGTCTTGGAACTCTCCCTTGTAAATTCGGCAACGCAAATGTTGTTTTTCCATCCCCGCCAAATTTGGTTCCAAGAATGAAAAAGAGTACCTCATTTCCATTAACGGGTAAAAGCTGGCCATTGCACATCGCCCAGCCTTTTGGCACATTTTTCATGGAAAACATCCGAATTTCACCAATGAATGGTTCTGACATGTGAATCCCTCCCAATAAATTTGTGTTTCTCTATTTCTCCTGTAGATTCGTTCCTGTCAGTGCAATGATAAAATTCACTGCAAGAAACTGCATCATGTTATTATGAGGAAGATTTCCGCCTGCAGGTTGAATGGCTGCAGCATTCATCACGGCGTCAGAGGTCCCCTGTGCATATTGATTAATTGAGCTGGTCGCCCAATAATTATTCTTTGCTTCTATAGTTGTTCCAGCAGACTGAGCGTTAACGGTATGCGTATGCGCTGGAATCTGCGATGTAGTCAACGTCACCGTCTCTGTTCCTTCTTTCTGTCCGAGAGCATAAGTCGCACTTGATAAAGAACTTATTCCCATATGAATCGGAATTCTACCCCGCAAGTCAGGCAGATTAAATTTCGTCTGTCCATCTCCTCCGTATGTCGTGCCAATCAGAGTGTACAATTTGGTATTTTGACTGATCAGTAGCTCTTGCCCATTGCAAAATGCCCAGCCTGCTGGGGGATAATCACCGGAAAACATTCTAATTTCGCCTAAATATTGATCACTCATTCGAAAGCTCCTTCCCTGTCTCGTTCTGTTATTTACCCGCCTGCCACTCCATGGCAAGATAGGGCATTTTTTCACCAGTTACATGAAACCCTAGCCGTTCATACAAATTTTGTGCTGGATTATTGTACATGACATGCAATTGCACTGCCTTCTCCATTACCTCTGCTCTCGCCTGAATATCACTGATCAAGTGTGTTCCTATTCCTTTGTTTCGATAGTCAGCAAGCAGTGATATATCAATGACTCGTATGGATTGATCCGTGATTTCCGTCAGTATTTGCCCTACTCGCATCTTGTCCAGCCGGATAATCTCATGATCTGCGGAAGGAAACTGCAGTGCATAGGAACGCTTCTGCATATCGAACTGCATCCGAAGAAACGTTTCACACTCTTCCATGTCCCAGCCAATTGCCCGCATCTCTTCCTCTCTTGTTTCCTTAAACACTTGAAAGAGGAATGACTCATCAGCCTTTGTAACACTATGTCTCTCGATCATGATTGAAGAGCCTTTATTTTTGTAAAAATTTGCGAATGTACTGGATTTTGCATTGTTACTCAACCTCCTATCTCTTTTTTTACAAATTTCCCTATATTTCATGGTAACAAATGTCACTTAACAAACACTTAACAACAGGTTGCAGGAAAAAGCGCAACGACTCGTGGATAATAAATACAAAAAAGCCCTCGCAACAATTGTTACGAGAGCCTGCCAATCGATATGAAATTAGCCTACTTTCTTGATACCGGTATTGGCTTGAACAAAGATTTCTGTGTACTTCTCTTCATCCGTTTGTTTCGCTCCGCCACTCAGTACTGAACCGAGATAGCAGGCCAAAAATCCGAGTGGCACGGAGATAACGGCTGGATTTTTCAACGGGAAGATGGCTGCTTCACCCATGACGTTCGGGCTGAGTAGAATCAATCCAACCGAGCCGATCAGTCCAGTCAACATCCCTGCGACCGCTCCCGATGTATTGAATTTCTTCCAGAAGATCGTCAGAAGAATAACTGGCAGGTTCGCACTTGCTGCCACGCAGAATGCAAGGGCAACGAGATACGAAACGTTGAAGTTCTTCGCCCCAAGAGCCAACAGGATGGAGAAGATGGCAATCCCTACAGAAGCCCAACGTGCCGCTTTCATTTGTTCTTGTTCAGTTGCTTTGCCTTGACGCAATACATTGGAATAGAAGTCATGCGCAAACGCACTTGCCGCAGAGATAACCAAACCTGCTACTACAGCCAGGATGGTTGCAAATGCTACAGCAGAGATGAACGCAAGGAAGATATTGCCTCCCAGGAATGCCGCTAATTGCGGAGCTGCTAGGTTACCTGCTTTATTAGCTGCTACAATCGCATCTGAACCAACAAAGTAAGCAGCGCCGTAACCAAGAATTGGTGTCATCAGATAGAATAATCCGATAATCCATGTTGCAATTACGATCGATTTTCGAGCTGTTATCGCATTCGGTACGGATAAGAATCGGATGAGTATATGAGGCAGTCCTGCGGTTCCAAGTACTAATGCAAGATTCAAGGAAACAACATCTACTCCTGCGAGGAATGTAGTAGGTGCTGGAGGAAGTACAGCCTTCTCTCCTACCTTTGCTGCCACTTCGTTAAATAATCCAACCGGATTGAAGTCGAAATGGGCGAGAACCATTAGAGAAAGCGCAAATGTACCACCCATCAACAATACGGCCTTTACAATTTGTACCCATGTTGTTGCGAGCATGCCACCTGCTACTACGTAGATTGTCATAAGGATACCAATGATGATAATGGCTATTGAATAATCAATCCCGAGTAACAGTTTGATAATAGCACCTGCACCAACCAACTGGGCAATCATGTAAAATGTGCTGATCGCCAATGTGTTGAGAGCGGCAGTCGAGCGAATGGCTTTTGCATTGAAACGGGCAGCGATCATGTCTGCCATTGTGTATTTACCAAGGTTACGGAGTGGCTCTGCTACCAGGAAGAGTACCACCAGATAGGCTACGAGGTAACCAATCGAATAGAAGAATCCACTAAAACCGTTAAGTGCAATCGCTCCTGCGATTCCGAGGAAGGAAGCTGCCGACATGTAATCTCCTGCAATAGCCAAGCCGTTTTGCCAGCCCGTGATATTCCCACCTGCAACATAGAATTCACTCGTTGAGTTATTTTTCTTGGCAGCCCAATAAGTAATTAAAAGAGTTAAAATGATAATTCCGATAAAGAATGAAAATGCAGTTGCATTCATCCAGCTTTCACTCCTTTCTCTGACGCAGATTTCTTCACTTCGTCAACGAGCTTGTCAAAGTGATTGGCTTTGCTCATGTACATATGGCAAAGAATCCACGTCATAGCAAATTGTGCAAAAGCATATATGTAAGCCCAGTTGATCACTCCGATTGCCTTGCCGTTCAGGATAGTTGTATAAGCGGTTAAAATGGGGAGAGTAAAGTAGAAAATGATAAAAAATATCGTTGCAGGAATGATAAATGCCTTCTTTTGGCGGATTAGTTCTTGGAATGAAGATGATTGTTCAACGTTCTTCCAATCCTTTTTCGTCAATAGGATCCCCTCCTGATATTAGATACTTTTTTTGTGAGAGACATCTTACTAAATATTGGAGAGTCATTCATTCATACCGAATCCGATGAAAATAAAAACACCTCCTCAATCGCTAAACTGGAATTATTCCCCAACTTTAGATTTGTTTGCGTTTTCAACAAATTGTCCTGTTATCCTCACAAAAGTAATTTATATCATATTTTGAATTTTATCAATATTTATTCTTTTCGAATTATTTTTTTTTGAATAACAGTTACAAAAATTGTGCATAAAGTCACATCTTATGTATATCAGAATAATATATACTTGTCGGTTATTACTTGCTGTTTAACCTGGTTTACTTTATTTATTTCTATGTATTTTTATTAACATCCAGACACTCTAGTATGTTGTCAGGCATGAGCCAAGACCTCTCATCATATGATTTGTATGAGAAGATGACTTGTGGAGGGATTATTTATGCAAGTTGGATTTATTGGTACGGGCAGTATGGGAAGTATTTTGATTCGTTCATTTATCACTTCCCGTGCCTTATCCCCTGAACAAATCATTGCCTACAATCGCACGCCCTCTAAAGCACTTTCTTTAGCACAAGAGTATCGAGGCATTTCGATTGCAGAAAGTAATAGTGAAGTTGTTGAAAAATGCGACATTCTCTTTCTTTGTGTAAAACCGTTTGAGTATCGTCAGGTGCTCCAACAAGTGAAGCAGCATTTCAGGGCAGAGCAGATTCTCATTACCATTACCAGTCCGGTTGACATAGCTGATCTGGAACAATTGGTACCTTGTCCAGTGATTCGGGTCGTTCCGAGTATTACAAATGCCGCTAGTAGTGGTTTAACGCTGATCGAGTTTGGCTCACAGGTGACAGAAGGAGTCCGCCAAACGATTCTTTCACTTGTCTCCCATATTTCTCGCCCTATTGAAGTAAAACAAACGTTCCTGCGAATTGCTTCTGATATCAGCAGTTGTGGCCCTGCTTTCCTCAGTTATATCCTGCAACAAATGATTGAGTCTGCCGTGCAGGACTACAAGATTTCTCCAGAGGCAGCCACCTACTTGACTACTCAGATGGTCATTGGTTTCGCTGATTTACTAAAACAAGAGATCTTCTCCCTCCCTGCTCTCCAGGAACGGGTCTGTGTTCCAAAAGGCATAACAGGTGAAGGATTGTCCGCCCTTCAAGAACATATCCCGGGTGTATTCAATGAAGTATTCCATAAAACACATGCCAAGTTTGAAGAAGATTGCGATGAGATGAAGAGCCAGCTTGTTGAGTAATCTTTCGCCCAAAAAAGACTCACTCCATTGCTCGGAGTGAGTCTTTTCCTTATCCTACAACTATATTCACCAATTTCCCTGGAACAGCAATTACTTTGCGTATTTCTTTACCTTCGATCAACTGTTTGGTTTGATCATGCGCAAGAACGATTTGCTCCAGCTCTTCCTTGGACAGCCCGTTTGCCACAACAAGCTTATCACGCAATTTGCCGTTAATCTGAATGACAATTTCCACCTGATCAGTGACCAGTGCCTGTGGATCATAGGCTGGCCAGCTTTGTTCGTGAACGGATGTGGTGTGTCCTGTCATTTCCCACAGTTCTGCAGTAATGTGCGGTGTGATCGGAGACAACAAGACGAGCAATGTTTCAATCGCATATCCGTATGTTCCTCTATCAGCTTCAGCAGGGTATGCATACAGTTTATTGACAAGCTCCATGATCGTACTGATCGCTGTATTAAAGGTATAACGTTCACCGATATCCTCTGTTACCTTCTTGATCGCATAGTGCGTCATCCGGTATAACTCTTTTGCTGCGTCATCCGTCAAGGAAGGAACTGTTGATTGAGTTCCTTGCTCCACGTAGCTGTCTACCAGTCGCCATACCCGATTCAAAAAGCGGAAGCTGCCTTCAACTCCGGTGTCGGTCCAATCGAGATCACGCTCTGGTGGAGCAGCAAACAAAATAAACAGACGAACCGTATCGGCTCCATACTTCTCGATCATCTCATCCGGGCTAACCACATTGCCTTTGGATTTGGACATCTTGGCACCGTCTTTTAGCACCATGCCCTGCGTCAGCAAACTGCGGAACGGCTCGTCATAGGAGAGCATCTCTGCATCGTACAACACCTTGGTAAAGAAGCGGGAATACAAGAGATGCAGGATCGCGTGCTCAATTCCGCCAATATACTCATCCACTTGCAGCCACTTGTCTACGTTTTCTTTGGAGAAAGGAAGTTGTTCATTTCCTGAATCGGTGTAGCGCAAATAGTACCAGGACGAGTCGATAAAGGTATCCATCGTATCTGTTTCCCGTGTTGCATGACCACCACAAGAAGGACATGACGTGTGCAGGAAATCTTCGGAGGTTGTTAACGGGTTCCGCTTTCCGTCAATCACGACATCCTCCGGCAAACGAACCGGCAATTGCTCCAAAGGCACTGGAACCACACCACAACTGTCACAGTAGACGATTGGAATTGGTGCCCCCCAATAGCGTTGGCGAGATACAAGCCAATCACGAAGGCGGAACGAAACGGTCAACCCGCCTTTACCAAGCGTCTCCAGATGCTTGCCGATAGCACCGATGGCCTCCTGATTAGGCAAACCATCAAAATCACCTGAATAGATGAGAGTACCTTCTTCTGTATAGGGAGCAGCAATTCCGATCTCGTCTGCGATGATGTTCGGATCTTCCGGATTGATGACCGGTTTGATTGGCAAGTCGTATTTCTTGGCAAACGCAAAGTCCCGCTCATCATGCGCCGGAACACCCATCACGACACCTGTTCCATAGTCCAGCAACACGTAATTGGCTACCCAGATCGGAATCAATTCATCGGTGAGTGGATGCTTCGCATACGCTCCTGTGAAATGTCCTACTTTCTCGGCATCTGTGGAGGTGCGTGTAATATCGCTTTCTTTTTTCATCTCTGCTACAAATCCACGAACTTCCGCTTCCTGTGGCTTGCCTGCGATCAACTGCTCAACCAGTGGATGCTCAGGTGCGACTACCATATAAGTCACACCAAACAAGGTATCTGGACGGGTGGTAAAGACCGTAACTTTCTCATCCCCGAGCTCAGGAATGGTAAAATCGACATTTGCTCCTTCACTTTTTCCAATCCAGTTCTTTTGCATCGTACGGACTTTCTCAGGCCAGCGATCCAATTTATCCAAGTCAGTCAACAAACGGTCGGCATAGTCGGTAATTCGGAAAAACCATTGCTCCAGATCTTTTTTGGTTACCTCGGAATCACAGCGCCAGCACAAGCCGTCAATTACCTGCTCATTCGCCAATACGGTGGAGCATTCCGGGCACCAATTGACGAAAGCACGTTTGCGGTAAGCCAGACCCATTTCATAAAACTTGAGGAATAGCCATTGTGTCCAGTGGTAGTAATTTGGAGCACAGGTCGTAACCTCTCTTGACCAATCGATGCTTACACCGAGACGGTTTAACTGATGTTTCATGAAATCGATGTTCTCATACGTCCACTTCGCCGGAGCTGCTCCAAACTTGACTGCTGCATTCTCAGCAGGCAGACCGAATGCATCCCACCCCATTGGGTGCAGGACCTGGTATCCATTCATTCGTTTCAACCGGGCAATAATGTCTCCGATGGAATATACACGCATATGCCCCATATGAAGTCTTCCGGATGGGTATGGAAATTGTTCGAGACAATAAAATTTTGGTTTCTGTTCATCTTCATTGGTCCGATGACTTTTCTTTTCGACCCAGTTGTTTTGCCATTTTTGCTCGATGTTCTCTGGATTGTACACTCTTGCCATTTCTTGTTCCTCCTTAAATGAAATCCCGCCATACCACTTACGGTCGAAATAAAAAAACTCCCATCCACAAACAGCCTTACGCTGAAAGGGACGAGAGTAAATTTCCCGCGGTACCACCCAAATTGATGAACACGCTACAACGCATTCATCCTCCTTGATCTCCGTAACGTGGAGAGAATCGCTTTTGCTTACACAGGTAACAAGCCAGGAGGTTTGTCATCCTTGGGCAAAAGTGCTTAGAGGCGAGTTCAGATCGTCATCGGGTTGACTCACACCAGCCGTCAACTCTCTTAAAACCAATGTCGAGCTTACTACTCCTCATCGTTGCATTTGTCGATTTTTATCGAAAATCAATCTGATTCATTGAAAAGATTATAGTCAAATACTCCTGTTGCTGTCAATCTTGCGGACGCCTGGCGACATAAAATAGGCGCTCACTCTCATGATGAGGCGGCAAATTCTCGAAATCAGCAGTCAATTTCAGATCAGTGAATCCCGCATCTCTCAACCATTGAATCATTTTGGTTGGCTGATACGCTCGCTGGAAATGGGATTCCTCTAATCGTTCAAACAAGCCGTTGTTCTGGCGGACAAAAAATGTGAGCTGATGCTCAACCTCAAGCCTGTCAGTATCACAGAAACAGTTCCAAATATAAGCTAACTCTTCTTCTACCAGGGAAAAGGTATTGTCACCGAAAAACCGTGTGATTTTGAACGGGCTATGTACGTCAAATAAAAAGTATCCACCGGGATTGAGATGTTCGAATACTCGTTGGAAGGTGCTTTTCACATCTTCCTCGTCTGTCAGATAACTAAGCGAGTCGCACAGTGAGATGATTGAATCTGCTTTGGGTGCATTGAGTTCACTCATATCCTGTTCGAGCCAGCGAATGTTCACTTGCTCGTGACTCGCTTTTTCATAGGCCATTGCCAGCATCTCACTTGACAGGTCTACTCCATACACCAAGTACCCCTGTTTTGCCAATGGAATCGCTATGCTTCCCGTCCCGCAGCCAAGATCAATCACCGTTTTGGGCTGTCCATGCTGACGCCAAAAATCGCTGACCCAGGAAAGCCAGCGATCATAAGGAGAATCCTGCATCAAGGCGTCGTATACTTGAGCGAGGTGCGTGTAAGCCATCGTCTACGCTTTTTCTGTCAGTGTGACAATGTTGGCGTCACTCCACAGTCTCTCAATGTTGTAGAAATCGCGTTCTTCCCGATGGAATACGTGTACAACTACATCTCCGAGGTCAACCAATACCCAACGACCTTCTTCAGCGCCTTCAATTCCTTTTACGTTGTAACCGTTTTTGTGAGCTTGATCCCGGATTTCCGTTACAATCGCCTGAACCTGACGTTCGTTGTTTCCGTTACAGATAATGAAGTACTCAGCAATGACTGACAGCTTGCTAATGTCCATTACCACCACTTTATCTGCTTTTTTATCTTCTGCCGCTTTCACTACCAATTTCGCCAAGTCTTCCACTACATGTACCATCTAATTCCTCCTTATTCGCTCACTTTCGAGCTCTTTTCTATGAAAAACGTCTTTGGTTTTATCGTTTGGAAATGACGTCGTTATATGCTAACAAGGTCAGTGGATGAATCGATTTTTTCTGTTCGAGCAGGAATCGCATCGTAGACCCTAACCCTTGGGCAAGTGCTTGATCCAGACTGGTTTCGGCCAGCTTGCGAACCTCTTCTACACCCGGGTAATCCCGATTCGGTTCGATATAATCGGCTACACAGACCACTTTTTCAAGCAGTGACATTCCTGCTCTGCCTGTAGTATGGTAACGAACCGCCTGAAGGATATCAGTGTCTGTGATCCCCAGTTCGGTTTGTACAACGATGGCTCCGACAAACGCATGCCACAGTTCCTTTTCCCCATCAACAATATCTTGCGCAATATCATAGCGAAGTAAAAACTCATGAAGTCTTGTCACAGGCCAGCACTTGCAATAATCGTGAACATATCCGGCAAGCTCGGCCTTATCAGGATCAGCACCGTACTTTTCTGCCAACGATCGGGCGGTCTCGGCAACCCCAAGCGTATGAACATACCGCTTTTCATTCATTTGTGCACGAACTTGTGTCAACAGCTTGTCACGCTGAGTCCCTTTAATCATAAAGTTTTTGCTCCTTTATATAGCTTTCTACTGAAGAGGGAACAAGGTAACGCAGGCTGCGGTGCCGCTTAGCCATTTCTCGAATACCTGTTGATGAAATCTCCCATTTGGGAAGCGTCAGGTAGGTGATGTTCGCTTTACTATCCATTCGTTCGAAGGAGCTCCCCGGGCGATCAAAGCCGATAAACTGTACGAGTTGCACCAGATCATCAAATCGATGCCACTTGGGCAAAGTTGTCAGCATATCCCCACCTGCGATAAAAAAGAACGAGAAGTCAGGATAGGTTGCCGTTACTTCTTCCAGCGTATCGACTGTATAGGACGGTCCTTCCCGGTCCAGCTCAATCGTTGAGAGGAAAAACTGCGGATGATCGGCGATAGCCAGATTGACCATGTTCACCCGGTGCTCCACCGAAACTATTCCTGTATTCTGCTTGTGCGGCGGGATTCTGGCAGGCATGAACCAGATTTCATCCAAGTTCATCTGTTCTTTCGCTTGCTCTGCAATCAATAGGTGTCCGTTATGAATGGGATTAAATGTGCCTCCCATGATCCCTACACGCTTCTTCATGCAAACGATTCCTTCCCTTAAGGAAGTGTAATGGTCTTATGCTCTGTTGATTCTTTATACAATACAACAGTATGACCAATCAGTTGTACTAATTCTGCGTCCGCACCTTCTGCCAGAGCATGTGCTACATCATGCTTGTCATCATCATTATTCGACAAAATAGAAACCTTCAGTAATTCTCTTACCTCCAGGGCTTCTTTGATTTGTTTGACCATATTTTCATTCACGCCACCTTTTCCAACTTGAAAAATCGGAGTCAGGTGGTGGGCCATTGAACGCAAGTATCTTTTTTGTTTTCCGGTTAACATCTAGTTTCCTCCTTGACGTAATTGCGCTAAAACAGTTTCTCTCATTAAATCAACTGGTGCTTCTTCCCCTGTCCACAGCTCGAAAGCAAGTGCCCCCTGGTTGACAAACATTCCTACCCCGGAATGGGTGAGTGCACCAGCCTGTTTTGCTGTCGCTAACAGTTTGGTCTCCAACGGGTTATAAATCAAGTCGCTGACAATCAACTGATCGTGCAGCCACTCTGCTGCAATTGGCATCTCATTTATATTGGGGTACATTCCAATCGAAGTCGTGTTAATCAATAGTGTTGATGAATGGACGGCGTCCTTAAATTCAGACGGTTCCAGTGCGCTTGCTGGTACTAGCAGACGCAAGTGATCGGCTAGCAGTTTGGCTTTCTCCCTGGAACGGTTTATAATCCGGATTTCCTTCACACCTTTATCTGCGAGCGTGCAGGCCACCGCACGAGCGGCACCTCCAGCACCAACAAGAGTCACTACCTGATCAGCTAAAAGGAGCCCTGTCTCTTCTACAAGCGATCGAACATATCCCATTCCATCTGTATTATAGCCAATTAAGCGGCCGTTTTGATTGACAACCGTATTTACCGCACCGATGCGAAGCGCAAGCGGATCAATCTCATCTAATAGCGGCAAGATGGTTATTTTATGCGGAATGGTTACGTTAACCCCTCGGAGACCTAAGCCACGAATCCCGGCAACCGCTTCATGTAACCGTTCAGGTGCTACATCGAAGGCTGCGTAAGCATAATTCAAGCGTTTTTCTCGAAATGCCGCATTATGCATCAAGGGTGACTGAGAATGTGAGACGGGATGGCCGAATAACCCCACAAGCTGTGTTTTGCTAGTAATGATCAATTTTTCTTTCTCCCTTCTCCCCGAAATAAATCTCCACTGCAAAAGCCCCTTCTTTTTGCGAAGGGGCAAAGCACGCTCCATTAAATCAATGCCTTGCGAGTTCCGATTCGAACACCTTTGGGAATATGGACCTCGATAGAAGCAGGATATTTGCCTTGCAGCGTGATCCAGCCAAGTCCGGCAATGACGATATCTGTCGGTGTTCCTGCTTGTATCTTTAATGTGTGTCTCGTAAATGGCGGAAGTTGTTTTGCTGCTTCCCCAGAAGGCGGTGCGAGTAGACCGCCATGATGTTTTTCCAGCAACTCTTCTGCCTTCTCCAGCTTGGTTCGGTGAATTTGCAGATTATTGGCTACGTAAAAGACGAGCGGTTGATGCTCCCCTTTCACAAAATCTACACGGGCAAGTCCGCCAATGAATAACGATTGTTTGTCGTCTAATTGAAACACTCTTGGCTTGATCCGCGACTTTGGTGTAATCACCTGTAAATCTTGTGCACTGATCATATGCCCGATCTGGTCTCGATTGATGATTCCCGGTGTATCATAGAGGGAACTTCCATCTTCCAGCGGGATTTCAATTTTGTCGAGTGTTGTGCCTGGGAATGGAGAAGTTGTGATTTCCATATCTGTCGAGCCATAATCTCGTACAATGCGATTAATTAACGTAGATTTGCCTACGTTGGTTACCCCGACGATATGTACATTTCTTCCCTTACGCAGTTGACCAATCCGGGAAAGTAGCTGATCGATGCCAATCCCTTTGGCTGCACTGACGAGCACCACATCTTCCGGCTTCAGGCCAAGCTCCTTGGATTCGTGCTGCATCCAGTTTTTCACACGGTTTACATTAATATTAGCAGGTAACAGATCAACTTTGTTGCCAACCAGCAAAATTGGGTTTTTGCCTACAAAACGGGGCAGTCCTCTCAGCCAAGAGCCATGGAAATCGAAAATATCAACAACCATAACGACAAGGCTATCGGTTGCTCCAATGCTATTTAATATGCGTAAAAAATCATCATCGTCCATGCCTACAGGCGCTACTTCGTTGTAATGTTTGATCCGGTAGCAGCGTTGACAAATGACAATTTCACGTTCAAGAGCAGAGGTGGGTGTAAACCCGGGCTTTGATTTATCTTCTGTCTGAATCGGAATGCCGCAGCCTGCGCATGAGATTTTATCTTGCTCGGTCATGGTCTGTTCTCCCATGAGATCATTCCTTTCTTTTTCATCCAATAGAGAGCGACCTTCTCCAGTTTTCGATTGAATCGGGTGAAAAATCCATCACTGCTGGTTACTGGGACGACCAGTATCGTATGAAACCCCAGCAAATTTCCACCAAGGACGTCAGTAAATAATTGGTCCCCGATCACAACTGTTTCAGCGATCGACACGTTCATATCCTTAACTGCTTTATGGAATGCCTGATTGGTTGGTTTGCGAGCGGACCAGATGAAGTTGATGCCAAGTGGTTCACAAAACGCTTGCACACGGTTTTGCTTGTTGTTGGATACAACCGTAACCTGAATCCCTGCCTGCGTCATTTTGATCAGCCATTCTTCGATTTCGGGCGTTGCTAGAGGCCGATGCCACTCAACAAGTGTGTTATCCAAATCCGTAATAATCGCTTTGACATTCCGATCAAGGAGCTGCTGAACATCTATATCGAAGACGGAATCGACGAATTCATTCGGTAACAATTTCTCTAACATGAAACCCCTCCGACTTGAGGTAGAACTGATCAGCGGTTCAATCAGTATCCAATATCGGGACTTACTATACCATATTCCACCACTACCTTGCAAAGAAAAAAGGTTCTCTACTCCTTGTGTTTTCCAAAGAGTTGGTAGCGGTTACGAGCAACCAGACGATATACCTTCTCGCCTGCCCAATCAATGCCTGGTACGTAGAGCAACGGGCGTAAGAGAAACAGCCACGTATACCCGGTTAATTCTCGTACAGCCTGGTATCCCCGATACACTTTTCCTGATGATGTTTGTATAGTCATAGATTCCCCACAGAAGGTGTCATGAATACCGCAAACAGGGGCATTCTCATAATGACGCCATTCGATGTTGTGTGATCCTCTCTTGATGCGATGAAAGACCTTTTTGAGCCACTGGCAGAGGTTGCAGTTCTCATCATAATAAACTACTGGTCCCTCCATGATTGGTGCCTCCTTTGAGTACCAAAAAGACCACCCAGGAAACAAGTGGTCTTTTATGGTTACCTATTTAAAACGGTCATTACTGTTTTAATTTACTCACTTTTGCAATATACGCCCGAAATAATTCTAACATATCCGTATTGTGCGGCCACATGCGCTCAGGATGCCATTGTACGCCTACATGGTATCCATCTTCACTTTCAATCGCTTCGATTACTCCGTCAAGGGAAGACGCTGTTGCCCGGAAGCCTTGGGCAACCTCCTTGATGGACTGATGGTGTGATGAGTTGACCAGTATTTCTGATTTACCCACAACATCGCGAATAAAACCCGATTCCAGTGTCACATAATGGCAGCCATACGATTTCGACCCGATTTGATTGTGCTGATAAGCACCTGGAACCTGTCTGGGGATATCCTGAATCAGGGTACCACCGAGCGCAACGTTGAGAATTTGCAGACCCCGGCAGATGCCGAGTATCGGTTTTCGTTGTGCTACCGCCTCTTTGATGACTGCAATCTCCGCCAGATCACGCTCATAATCCACTTCACCCAATCCAGCCAAAGGAGGTTCTCCGAACAAGTGCGCAGCTGGATCGCCTCCCCCGGCCAGGAGTACACCATCAACCGATTGTATCATTTCCTGGAAAGGAGCATCATTTAATAATGGAAGAACGAACGGTATGCCTCCAGCCTTGACGATTGCGTCAGTATACGCCTTAGCAATCGTAAAGTACTGATCAGATGTATCTCCCGAAATAAACCGCTTGGCACTTGCAATACCGATTATCGGTCGCAAACAAGTCACTCCCAACTGTAGAAAACTTGCGCAATGTTATTTCTTTTCGTTGGATGCGTATTTGAAATCGATGAAGCCCAGTGCATCGATCACTACGTCTTTTACACCGTCACCCTTCGCCCAAGCATAGGTGTAATAGTAGAGTGGGATAATTGGCATTTCATCATGGAAAATCTCGTCAGCCTTCTTCAACAATTCCGTACGTTTTGCTGTGTCTGCCTCGGTTGCAGATTTTACGAGCAAGTCTTTGAACTCAGCATTTGTCCAGGCAGCATTGTTGTTTCCACCCAGATCACGGTATAACTCGAGGAAGTTGATTGGGTCATTGAAGTCACCAATCCAGCTTCCACGACCGATAATGAAGTTCCCTTGCTTCATTTGTTCCCGTTTTACTTTATTCTCCTGATTTTTGAGTGTTACTTCCACACCAAGTGATTTGCGCCATTGATCCTGGATCGCTTGAGACATACGAGTGTTCTTTTCACTTGTGTTGTAAAGCACTTCAAGTGGCGGCAGTTCTTTCAAGCCCAATTCCTGCATACCCTGGGCCAGCAGTTTTTTGGCTGTTTCCACATCTGCATCCTTGAAGTAACCATCTTTGTTCAACGCCATGGATGGTGGCAGATAGCCCAAAGCTGGAGTTCCTTTGTAAGTAACAACATTCTCAGTCAAAGCTTTACGATCGATCGCATAGGCAAATGCTTTACGAACGTTTTTGTTGGTGAAAGGCACTTTCGTTGTGTTGAATACAAAGATTTCAGTTCCTGCAGTCGCCTGGCTGTTTAGTTTGCCAGAGTCTTTCAATGACTGCATCGCATCACCTGGAAGTTCTCCAAGCGGTGAACCTGCCCAATCCAGCTCGCCTGCTTCAAACATGCTCAGCTCGGTGTTGGCATCCTCGATCATGTTATACGTCATCTTACTTAATTTTACGCTGTCTTTATCCCAATACGTGTCATTTTTCTTCCAAACAATTTGCGATTTGTGTTCCCACTTGTCTATCACGAATGGGCCGTTACCTACGTAGGTAGCCGCTTCGGATGCCCATTTCGGATTGCTTTCCACTACCTTTTTATTCACTGGGAAATAGGTTACGGATGCAATCAGCTCAGGGAAGAACGGAGATGGATTTTGCAGCGTGACAACCAGTGTTTTATCGTCAGTCGCTTTTACACCTACCTCGTCGAGTGATACTTCTTTGGCATTTGCTTTCTCCCCATTTTTGAGGTAGTACATTTGGTATGCGTAACCGGAAGCTGTTTCAGGATTGAGCACTCGCTTCCAAGCAAATTCGAAATCCTGAGCAGTTACCGGGTCACCATTGCTCCATTTGGTGTCACGGAGGTGGAACGTGTACGTCAGTAAATCAGGAGATACCTCATACTTCTCAGCGACAGCTTCATGAAGTTTTCCGTCTGTACCGATACGGAGCAATCCGTCAAATGCTGCACGGGCAACTGACATCGAAGGGATATCTTCAGCAAGACCTGGGTCAACAGTGGAAGGTTCTGCTGCTATGTTCACTCGCAACTCTTGCGGTGCAGCGGTCTCGGCAGGTTTGTTTTCTCCTGCTCCTGGTGTCGGTGCAGGTTGGGAAAAACAGCCTGCGAACAAAATACTTGCGGCCAACGTAAATACTAACGATGCATAACCAAACTTACGCATGTCAAGCCCCCTTCAAACTCTCTGTATTTTTTGCATAAAAAAACAACGCTACGAATAAGAAAGCTTAGTATGTATATAAAAACGATAGCATTCCCGTTTGATATATACTTGATTGATAATAAAACATTTCTTATTGCGTAAAAATTGTTTAATTTATAGTATTATATTATGAAAATTTTGTCTATAAAATAGAATTCAAAAAGGAGGACAAACAGAGCCTCGAAGTTCAAGGCGCAGAAGACCCGAGCAGCGGAACGTAGGTGAGTCTACGTGAGCAGCGGAGGGGCAATGCAACGCAGAAATTCGAACGCTATGTTTCCCGGACTTTTTGAATCTCCGCTAAAAAATAGAAGTGAAAAGAGGTGCAATTATGCTAGCTTCCATCCAACCTCAAATCGAAACTTTGCTAGATCAAGCAGGTGGTTCATGGGGTATCGTCATCGAAGACTTACTTACCAATCAACGATTTGAGAGAAATCCTGACGAGCCATTCTTTGCAGCCAGCTTAATTAAAGTGCCCATTATGGCGTCCGTATTTGCGGATGTTTATGCAGGGAAATACACGTTTGAAGATCAGTACATTCTTCGTCAGGAAGACCTCGTAGGCGGTTCTGGTGTCCTGCAGCATCTCAGTCCTGGCTTGTCTCTATCGATTTACGATCTGGTGACACTGATGATCATTCAAAGTGACAATACCGCAACAAACATCCTGATTGATCAGACAGGGGTAGAATCGATTCGTCAGATCATGCGCAAGACTGGAATGGCTCACAGCCAGTTCTACAACAGACTGATGATCATCCCCGCTGAACTGGAAGGGCTCAATGAAGTAACTGCTGGTGATATGGCCTCTCTGTATAAACTCATGGCGAACGGAAAAATCCTTTCCTACAACAGTTGCTTGCAGATGATCTCTATTCTCAAAAAACAGCAAATCCGTGATACGATCCCCTATCATTTGCCTGATCCAGATTCTGATCCGATCGGCACCTTGCCTCGTTGGGAGCTCGCCAACAAAACAGGAAATGTCACCAATATCAATCACGATACCGGAATTTTGTATGTGAGAGATTCCGCAATCCTCCTGTCTTTCCTCTCCAAAAACGTGGAGGAAAAGCTCGCCAAGGATACCATCGGACGTATCGTACGGTTGATCTACGATACATATCGGGAATAGAAATTGCAAAAAAACAGCGGGATTTCTGCCCCCGCTGTTTTTCTATTATATCTTTACGATATTTCCAGCAGTCGTTTCACTCGAAGCTCCAATTCAATCAATGAAAACGGCTTGGCCATATAATCATCTGCACCGAGGCGCAATCCTCGGATGACATCTTCCTCTTTCTTTCTACCTGACAGCATGAGCACTTTCAGTTTGGACAACGATGAATCAGCTTTGATTCTCTCCAGCAAGGAGAATCCATCCAGATCAGGCATGACCCCATCCAGAATGCACAAATCAATGGGCTCCTGCATAAGAACCCGATAAGCTGTCTCTCCATCTCCTGCCTCGATTACCTCCAGAGACAAATCGGTCAATTTGGCGATAAGGAAGGAACGAATCAGTTCGTCGTCATCGGCAACCAAAACCTTCTTGGGACGATTGTCCGCAACAGTCTCTTCTAGCTCCTCGATCAGTTGGGAAATCAACACACGATTTCTTCCCTGTCTCTTTGCCTGATACATGGCTTCATCTGCCAAACGTACCAGTGATTCCACAGACATTTCTGGATTCCATTCTGCAACTCCGGCAGAAAAAGTAACGAACAGTTCCAAGCCGTCATGCAAAACGATTGGAGTCAATCTGATCTGTTGCAATACGGAATCGATAATTTGTGCGGCTTGCTCAGCGGAAGTCGCTGGGAACAAAATGACGAACTCTTCCCCACCATAGCGAGCCAACAGATCAGTTGAACGAATTCTCTTGGAAATTGCATAGCCCAACCCTTGCAAAGCCAAATCTCCAATATGGTGTCCATAGGTGTCGTTAACCGATTTAAATCGATCAATATCAATAAAGGCAAGTGACAGCGTGGATTGAGAGCGTTCAGTCCGTTTGCACTCCATATTCAGTTCATGATCGAAATACCTGCGATTATACACTCCTGTCAAGGCATCGCGAAATGCCAATTCTTCATATTGCTTCTGCCTGGTTAACAAGCTGTATATTCTGGCTTCCAGCTCAATGTAATGAAACGGCTTGGTGACGTAATCATCGGCTCCCAAGTGAAAGCAGCGGATTTTGTCTTTGCTGTCTTCCCTGCCTGATAAAACAATCAAAGGAATCCACTTCAATGTCGGGTCTTCCTTGAGGAAATCAAACAATTGATAGCCAGTTTCCGGATACATCATCAAATCCAAAACGATGAGTTGATAGGAATTTTCTCGCAGCAACCATTTGGCCGTTTTCACATCACTTGCTTCATCCACTTGATAACCCTCTAATTGAAGTCGTTTCACCAAAAACGAGCGAAGGACATCGTCATCATCAATGACCAACAGTCGAAATTGACTCAGTGACAAATATTTCTGCTCATTTCCTGTCTCATTTTCATCAATCTTTTGTTCCGTTTGATAAATTTCTTGTTCGATTTTTAATTGTTGAAAAAAACTGCGACTGGATGTGACTATGTTTTTGAGATCAATGGGTGGTTCGGCTTCTTTCTCCTGCGACCATTCCCATAAGGTAACCATTTCTTCTGCCACTTGTCCAATTTCCGGAAACCCGAAAATGGGGGCGCTGCCTTTCAATGAATGGGTAATTCTATAGATCGCATCTGCCTTTTTCAAAAGTAAATCGCTATCCATCAACGGCATGGATTCGATCAATGAGTGCAGTTCGGTCAGTTTAGTAGAAAGTTCAAGTAAAAATCGTTTTTTTGCCTCAATCATCAGCTTTTTTTGCTTTGTCATTTTTCTTCACATCCACTTGAATAAAATCTTGGTTGATTTTCACATCATGAATCTGAATGCCTTTCTCTATCAACGATGCCTCGACGGATTCCGGGTCCTGGTAAGGAAAGACGTAGAATGACCCTTTTTCCTTATTCTCTAAAAGCTCAATTGACAGTTCCAGGAGCCTTTCAATGGTAAACGGCTTCTTCAGAAATTTCTCGGTGTCTTTTTGATAGTAATTTTTCGGAGGCTCCAACACCGTTGAGACGATCACTGGTGTTTGACTATACATCGAGTGATTGTGCAGTTCTCTGATGAATTCCCAACCGGATTTTTCACCCTTTAACTGAATATCTACGATGCACAGAAGTGGTGCTTCTCCCTGTTTGCTGTTGAGCAAGAATATGGCTTCTTCTGCAGTCTGCAAGTGTGTTACGGGTATATCAAGCTTCTCAAAGGCGACCCCAATCATCTTGGACAGATTTTCGTCGTCTTCCAGTACCAGTATTTTATTGCTAACATCAACGGCTTCGTACAGATCCAATTTGACTGTAAAGACAGTACCTGCTCCTTCTTCCGAATCGAAGGTAATCGTTCCTTTGTGCGCTTCCAGTATTTCTTTCACAATCGCTAGTCCCAAACCGGTTCCGCCAATTTGTCTGCGGTCAGAGTTGTCTACTCGATAAAATTTGGTAAAAAGCATCTCACGGGCATCTTCTGGAATGCCCAGACCGTAATCTTGGAATTCGATAACCAGTTTTCCTCTCTGGGCTTTGACTCGAACATCCACCCTGTCTGCTTGTGGTGAATACTTGATTGCATTGCTGATCAGGTTGTGAAGCACTTGTTTGATCCGATCAGAGGACGCCAATGTAAAGAGAGGCTTGTCTGGCAATGATAGTTTGATCTGATGGTGTTGTTTATCTTCCCACTGCTCAGCTACTTCTCGAATCATTGCTGTTACTTCAACCGGTTCAAAATGATAGACTTCCCGCCCGGATTCCATTCGTTGCAGATCAAGAAAATCATTGATCAATTGAGACAGGCGGTTTGCTTCCTTATAGATTGTTTCCATGTATTTCTTCTGTTTTTCTTCCGACACCTTGCGATTGAGCAGAATCTCCATAAACCCTAATACAGTAGCCAGTGGAGTCCGTAGTTCGTGGGAAACGATACTGATGAACTCATTTTTTAATTCATCTGCTTTTTCTTCCTCTGTCCGGTCACGGAAAACGAACAAACACGCTTCAGCCATTTCAACATTCGATCTGGTCAGAGAATTGGCATACATCTCATAATGGCGAATTTCCTGATCAGCATGTTGATAGGAAAAGCGCTCTTGCAATTCATTCAGATGTCCAGAAATGAAAGACTCGGCCTGTTGTTTGAGTTTGGAATTGCCAAGCTGGTCAAGAAACGTGAGGAAATGATGGTCAACCTTTTGCACAATCGGAAAGAAGCTTTCCAAGCGCTGGTTGGCAAATACAATTTGACTTTTGCGATCAACCATGACCATCCCTTCATGTGTTGATTCCAGGATGCTCTGGATGAGATCACGCTGTTTGAGTCGATCCTGATTGACAAGCTGGGCAATCAACGCCATAGAGAATTGTTTAATCAAGCCGGTTGTCACTTTTGTCTTACGATCACTTAGTATGTGAGTTGCATTATAACTGGTTAACAATAAGAAGCCCATGACCTCCTGCCTGCCGTCATACAAAGGAAAGTAGTAGTCGAAAGCAGTTTCATAGCCTTGATGCAATCCTTGTTCACTACTGGTGAGCGTACGAGTTTGTACAAACGGCTGTTTCTCCGTCACGACTCGTTGCGACATGCCGTACAGCTCATCTACCTTGCTAGGATATTGATTCACTGGATAGCCACATGAAAAATCTATACGAAATTCGTTCTTCCCCGTACGCATGACGATCATGGCGGAATCTAGCTGTAGAGCATGCAAGAGGGCTGTAATGGAATGTTCCAAATAGGTTTGATAGTCCAAATATCCAGTAAGCTTTTCCTGATACGATGTAATCTGCTCCAGCTCATATTCACGCTCTGTCAATTTCGTCAAAGTAACTTGTTGCTCGTCTTGCTGGGCAATGATTTCCTCATTTTGTGCTTCTAGCAAATCTCTTTGATTAATGGTCTCCAAATGCTTTTGTTCCAGTTCTTTTTCTCTTTCCTGAATCTTTTTGACCATATCACGGATACCGACCTGCAAATTCCCCAATTCATCTGTCAGTCCGCTGATCGGTACATCCACGTAATGTCCTCGACCGATATTCATCACGGTTTGCTCCAATTGCACGAGAGGATGAATGATTGATTTACGCAGGTAGGAAATGGTATAGAAAAACGAAGCTGCAAAACCCAAGATCAGAATGATCGGCCAGAGCATCAAATAATTGGAATACGTAGCCTTTTCATCCATAACATTCTTGATCTCACGTTCTTTTATCAAGGAAAGAGTAGAAAAATCATTGATTAATTGATTAACAATCGGGGTAATGCGATCTTTTGAAAAACTCTCAAGACCAGCAGTATCCTTTGATTTTTTCAGTCGTATACCTTCCGAGATACTGTCATCATACTTTTTCCAGTTTTCTGCAATTCGCTCTAATACAACCATTCTCTCATCCAGATACTCGCCATCATCCATTAAAAAACCTTTGACTTGAGAGTAATTGTTAAAAAAATCTTGTTTCTTCTGAAAAGTTTCGTCCAGAAAAACAGTACGTTCAAAAGCCAGGTATCCGCGAAAGGCAAAAGCGACCGATTGGAACTGCTGTTGTAACTGGTTGACTTCCTTAGCCACTTTAAGATGATTCTCTATTTCTTGATCGAAACTTGAAAATTGTTTCCCAAAGAAATAATTCGTGGCAATTACAAAACTGGCTAATAACGAAATATCAATCAATAAAATGACCAACAGGCGATAAGCGATTCCTTTTTTCACAGGTGTCATCACGGTTTTCCTCTCCTATTTGGCGCCTTTGGCAATTAGGTCTTCGATCACATCAAGCAAGTGAAGAGGACTGAACGGTTTTACGATATAGGTAGTAACGCCTGCCTGTTGCGCTCGCTCCCGATCTTTTTCCTGAGCTTTTGCTGTCAATAAGACGACAGGAACATCCTGATTCAGGTTTTCATTTTTCCTGAGCCATTCACAAACTTCCACACCTGTTTTTTCAGGCATCATATAGTCAAGAATGATAACATCATATTTTTGTTTACTTATATAATGTAAAGCCTGCTGTCCATCTTCTGCCTCAGAGATATCGTATCCATCATCTTCAAGTGTCTCTGTCAGCAAAAAGCGGAGCGAGGCTTCATCATCTGCAAGCAATATTTTTTTACTCATGTTGGTTTCCTCCAATGATTACCTTTACAAAAAAGTATCTTATTTCGGTTATTCACTATTCTATTAAAGTATATATTATTTACCCAAAGAATAAAGAAATTAACTCTCTATTTTAGCGCATTTCTACATAATTCGACATTTAGACAAAAAAGAAAGAAATCTTTGGACATAAATAAGCCAAAGATTTCTCAAGTTCTAACTCATTTTCGCCATCTAGATGCTAACGGGCATTCTCATCTTGGATCTCGGAGCGGTAGCCCTCGATACTTTCTGCACGACGTTGGTTCTTCGCCTCAATATTTGCTTTTTCATCTGGATTCATTTCTGATCCATTTGCCTTCACATAATCCTGAGATTCACGAATATTCTCCATGGTATCCTGGATCATATCCTGGAGTTTCTCCACATTATCTGAGCGATCATCCGGTTTAGCCATCATCCCACCCCTTTCGCGACATAATCCTTTACATTATGTACAGCTTGTGGGACAGGTATGTAAGTGTAGAAAAGATTGTTCCCGATTACACCTTCCAAGCGGCCGTTGCTAGCAACAACCACCCAATCAGGAATGCTAAGCCTCCAATTGGCGTAATGATTCCAAGCTTGCCCAGTCCATACACACTAAGCACATAGAGGCTGCCTGAAAACAAAATGATGCCGATAAACATGGCCCACCCTGACCAGTTTAGCAGGGAAGATTGCGGATTTTTGGATAGGAGCAACGCAACTGCAAGCAAGCCCAAAGCGTGAATCATATGGTAATGAACACCCGTCTGATAAACGGCCAGCTTCTCGGGAGTAATCATCGCCTTAAGACCATGTGCACCAAATGCCCCCAAGGCAACAGCCAAGAACATATTGATGCTGCCTAAAAACAAAAAGAATCTCATCCTTCACTTCTCCTAACTGTTTAACTACTGAAGAAACTATGGCTGGAATGCTTGTGTTTGTAGTGACTGTGACCATAGTGAGAATGTCCATGGTTGCTGTGACGGTGGAAACCCTTTTTGTAGTCACTGCTGCTGAATTTTTTGTACTTATGGTGATTGGAACCAGATAAGGACTTAAACAATGTCTTCAGAATTTTGCTTAGCATTGTACGCACTCTCCTCCAGCATCTTTGTAGCGTATCCAACTGTTATCATTGTAACAAATATCACCCACAACGTGAAATTGTAATGTGCTTTTTTGTATGAATAAAATGACAAGTGGAATCGCATCCTGATACTAATTATTACCATGACAGGTTGTGGGAGGAAAGCAAATGAAAACGAACTTCTTCCACCGAAAAGTAAAAATTGGCGGGAAATCCTCACAAGATCCCATGGTACCCATTCCCCCGAATCTAAATGAAATAACCGGGTTTCTTCACGAAGAATTGGGAACGAGCCCTGATGTTGTTTTTCGCGAGTTACTTCTTGCCGACGGAAAGCTCAAAGCTTGTGTAATCTATATTGTTGGTCTTGTACAGACATCGGTTGTGAATCGTCAAATCTTGAACACTCTACTAGCTGTACAAGACCAAGAGAAACTGGTTCAAGATCCAGACCTGATTGATTTCATTTCTTTTCAACTCTTGCCTGTAGGTCATGTCTCGCAAATCTCAGACAAAAAAAAACTAGCCGAATCAATTTTAAATGGAAATACACTGCTCTTATTTGATGGTCAGACACGAGCCATTTCGGTCAGTACGACTGGCGGCCAACGCCGAAGCATCCAGGAGCCTTCCACTGAAGTAGAAGTCCGAGCACCACGGGAATCATTCGTGGAGTACATGATCATCAACCAATCAATGATTCGAAGAAAATTAAAAAACAAGAACCTTCGTTTTCTTACGATGCGTGTGGGAAAAGAAACGAATACACAGGTTGCCATTGCCTATTTGCATGGAATAGCCGAACCCTCATTGGTTGAGGAAGTAAAGCGGAGAATGAACAAGATTAATTTGGATGGCGTGCTCGAAACCTACTATATCGAGCATTTTATCTCTGATGCTCCTTTTTCGATCTTTCCTCAAGTTGACCATACGGAGAGACCGGACCGAGTATGCGCCATGCTTTTGGAAGGTAGAGTTGCCATTCTGGTCGATGGAACACCATGGGCTCTTATTGTTCCTGTTGTGTTTTTTCAATTTCTTACAACGGTTGGTGACTATTACTCCAATTATGTATTTTCTTCTTTCATTCGCATGCTTCGATTCGTCTCATTTATTTTTGCTTTAGTAGTTCCATCGTTGTATATCGCACTAACAACCATGCACCAGGAAATGTTCCCAACCCCGTTGGTCCTGCAAATCGCAGGTGCGCGATCAGGCGTTCCTTTCCCTGCGATTGTTGAGGCAGCTCTCATGGAGTTATGTTTCGAATTACTGCGAGAAGCTGGTATTCGATTACCAAAAGCTGCCGGACAAGCGGTAAGTATCGTGGGTGCGTTAATCATTGGAGAAGCGGCAGTTGAAGCTGGCATTGTTTCGCCTATCATGATCATCGTCGTTGCTCTAACTGGTATTTCTTCGTTTGCCATTCCCAATTATGAATTAGGTATGGCTTTACGGGTTTTACGATTTCCCTTAATGGTGGTCGCTTCTATTCTCGGTATTCCTGGAATAACGGTTGCCATACTTGTCTTGCTCATTTATTTAGTCTCTTTATCATCGTATGGATTGCCCTATTTATCTCCATTTGCTCCCATGCACCGAAAAGATTTGAAAGATACCTTCGTCCGTTTTCCATTGACGTTCTTAGCCAGGTCAAAACATATGTTTGAGCATCATAAAAAGTCTGTAGACGAATTTGATGCAGGTGGTCATGGAGGGAAGACATGAGTGGGAAATATGCACCCAAAATTTCTGCTCTCCAACTCGCTCTGTTAGTTATGTCTAGCAGAATTGCTGTCATGACAGTATTTTTGCCTGTTATCTGGGCAAAAGGTGATCCCAAAAATGCCTGGATTGCGGCTATATTAGCCGGAACCGGGGGGGTCTTCATTACTTGGATTGCTACAGTACTGGCTGAAAAACATCCTGACCATTCATTCATTCAGATCATCCAAAAGCTGTTGGGGAAATGGCTAGGAAGGGTACTGTCTTTCATCTTCTTATGGTTTTTTCTCCATATTGCATCCATTACGACCCGTCAATTTGCTGATATTTTGGAAACCGCTTTAATGCCTGAGACCCCGATTCCCGTATTTATTATTTATATTACGATCGCTGTCATATTTTCTGTCAATCGTGGGTTGGAAGCAATCGCTAAAGTAGCAGCCATAGCTACTCCTTTTTCTATTGTATCATTGCTGTTTATTTCAGTTTTGAACAAACAGTATTTCGAAATTAATGCTCTCCTTCCCGTATTGGAGGATGGATGGTCAGGCGTTATTTACAGCAGCATTATTCCACTTGCCTGGTTCGGTGAAGTTGTGATCATCCTGATGGTCCATCCTTATGTCAGAGACAAGCATCTCGTGAAACCGTATTGCTTGCTGAGTGTGGTAGTCAGTACAATCTTGTTGGTTATCATGGCTATCATCGTAGTGGCGGTGTTCGGAGCAGATGAAGCAAGTCAATTGACACTCCCGCTTTTTGCGTACGTTCGATTAATTGAAGTAGCTGACTTTTTCGAACGAATTGAAGCAATTCTTGTGGCAGTATGGATTAGCCTGTTGTTCAGCAAAATCTGTATTTATCTATATGTCGGAGTGATTGGGGTAGGTCAATGGTTAAATCTCACTGTTACGCGCCCCTTAATTCTTCCTATGGCAGCCAGTCCCATCATTTATGCTTATGTCTCTTTTGAATCAATCGCAGAAATGAAACAATACTTGACTCCCGAACACTTCGGATATTATGCGCTCGTGCTGGAGACAGCAATCCCGCTCCTATTGCTGCTTCTATCTTATCTTCATCCAAGGGGACGAACATCATCATGAAAAAGCTAATGCGCACACTTTCAATCCTGCTGATTGCGATTCTCTTGACAACATCTACTACCGGATGTTGGAACCGTCGTGAAATAGAAAAATTAAACTTTGTCCTAGGAGCCGGAATCGATACACACCCTCAGGGGCTCCTGTTAAGTACCCAAGTTGCAAATCCGAAAGCATTAGGCGCAAAAGGAGGTGGAGATCAACCTACCTTTTTTACGTTTACAGCAACGGGGCAAACTGTATTTGATGCCATTCGTAAATCGACCCATGCATCCCAATTCAAGCTATTCTGGGCACACACCAAAGTAATTATCTTTAGTGAAGAAATGGCACGAAAAGGAGTGTTGCCCCCTCTTGAATATTTCAGCAGAGATGCGGAAACAAGAAGAAATTTCTTGATTGCCGTCACTCCTGGACGTGCGGAAGAAATATTGAAAATGAATGTACAAACCGAGAAAGTCCCGATCCTTTCCTTGCTAGAGATATTAGAGTTGTACACGGCTACATCTACATCACCGAAAGTAAATGTGAATGATTTCCTGCGAACCTATCACACGTCACAATCTGTAATGGTACCCACTGTGCTCAAGGTACACAATCAAGGAACAAAAGTGAATTACTATCTGAAAGGTTCTTCTGTTTTCAAGAAAGATCGTTTTGTCGCCTATTTCACTCCCATCGAAACAAGGGGCGTCTTTTGGGTACGAGGTGATGTGAAAAGCACCATTCTTGTCACCAATTGCCTGCAAGCGAATGAGAAAGAAAAGCTTCAAAAGGTCTCCTTTGAGGTCTTCTCCTCCTCTGCTGAAACCAAAGCAGAAAAGAAAAACGGAAAAATTACTATCACTGTTAAGATCAAAGAAGCAGGCAATATTGCTGGTTCGACCTGCACAAAAAACGAGACAGATAAGGGGGTATTAAAGAAACTGGAAGAATTGAAAGCAAAAAAAATTAAAGGCGAGGTTAATGCTGCTCTCAAAGCCGCAAAGAAACATAAAACAGATGTGTTTGGTTTTGGTGAAGCGATTCACAGAGCTTATCCCAAAGAGTGGAAAGCGATGGAGAAGGATTGGCCGAATTTATTTACTCGCATACCTATTACAATTGAAGTAGACAGCAAAATTACAGCTGGTGCATTAATACAAAGGCAATCCAAATAAGGATGAGTGCGGATGATTTATTTAGCGGTTTTCTTGATTACCATTATCAGTTTCAAGGATCTGCGATTGATGATCAAAAGGCGCTTAAATAAAGAACTCGTTTTTTTCTCTCTGGTTACAATCATGAATCTTACCTATGCAGTGTTAATCATGTTTGACGTTGAACCCTACTCTCCCCAAGACTTTACAATGTGGTTGGGCGATACGTTATTCCCTTCAAAAAAGTAGTTATTTATTTAATAAAATTTGCCATAAAGGACACGATAAATACCAGAGAGTAGAATCTTCAATACTAGGAGTGAAAGGATATGAATGCGTTGCAACTAGTAGAACGTCTAAATGAGGCTGAGTATCGGATCACCCATCTCAAAATGGTTATTGATCAGTTAAGCACAGAACCAGACATGAAGGAGTCTACTCAGGTCTTAGGGGAAATCTTGAAGGACTACGAGACTCACTTTGACAAAACAAGGCAAACATTAGGGAATCTGGAGGTTCAGTTTAATTTAAATAGTGGTGGCCACAATCAGAGAAATCATAATCAATGACCTATCCGAGCAAAAAAAGAGGGTTTTTCCCGAGTTAGTTATTTCTCAGGGTTACCCTCTTGTTTTTTATGATAAGAAAATGATACCAAATCTTACACACCTGCACCGTGATACCCTTTTTCTCCATATGGTTGCAGCTCTTCCAACCAGGCCTGTTCCATCTCTCCCAGCTTCTTGACTGCTTCTGCAAAACCATATTCTCTTTCTTTCTCATCCAACACATCGATTACTTCAAATCGGAACTGCTCCTCCCCGTACTGAAGCCATTCGTCTTGTAATTGCTTATTGCGAAAACTATTGTGATCCAATTCGAAGCGAATCCGATTAAAGACAGTATCCAGATCTCGGTTACTTCCTATAAAGATTTTGCCGTTGACCAAATTGGTGATCTGGTATACGCCTTTCTTGCGCTTCATTTCTTTATATTCTCGCTTGATCTCGTTCCTTTTGTTGCGATCTAAGTTCGTCATAACGGTCCTCCTAGTTACTTTTTCATCCAGTAAGCACTACCGTCCGCTTTGCGCTCCATAAATCCATAATCAATCATATAGCGGCGGAGAGTAACGTAATCATCATAAGCGGCTTTGAGAATCTCGTTCACTTCTTTTTCTGAATACATCCTGTCCATTTCAAAGCGTGTAGCGAGGTGACGCAAAATCGCTAATTTTTTCTTTTCCTTTTTGGGAAACAGAGACAAAGTCTTGTCCAGTCCGTCTGGAAAATACTGTCGCAACGTCTTTTGATACTCAGCATCTGTGATCGCATAGCGGTCATCTAGCATCTGGGCGTTACGATGGAATTGTACAAATGTCTCCTTTTTGCCAGACTGCTCTCTCAGCAATTCCAGGATAGCTAGCAAAATCTTTGCCTGTTTTTCTTTTTCTCGAAACGTGAAGCGATAGTTGCGGATCGTGGATGTACTGCCACCAAGCTGGTCGGTTATTTCTTTATCGTTGTATCCCTGAAAAAAGAGAGTCAGCAGATTTTTCTGGTGCTCGGTAAATCCGGTATATTCCTTGTCCAGTCCCAAGAGAACATGAAACATGGAGCCATGTTCATCCTCCACATGAATTTCCACCGCTTTTTTCGCATCAAACAATTCCTCATCAATGGAAAAAATACGCCCTTGCTGGAAGCCCTTGCCGCAGACCAGACAAGTGTATTCCTCTCGCTCAGAATCAAAAACATATCCTTGCTTCAGTTGGTCGAGAGACGCATTCCAAAAGTCATTCGATAATTTTATCATAAACATCACCATCTGTTGTTTATTGTTTTCGCAAACAGTATACGGATAAACAAGCAGGTATGTCAATGGATGGTTTGTGAGCGCCTTTTCGTGGCACACTACCTAGAAGAGGTGAATCACATGTCCAACAAGGAGTTCAATACGAAACGGGAAATGGGCTACCATGGCAGCAATATGCACGGATATTCCCTGCACAAAAAAGATGAGAAGCTGGATAAGTTCTCTGTGAGCGGTACAGATCAGAGGGAATCAGAAAAGCAACATCGAGACTAAAAAAAATTGGCGATTCCCCTTTCCGGGAGGATCGCCAATCAATTTCCCCAAGTTAATTACACTAGGTATTACCCTATATTTCTTTATCGACCGATCTAGTGATTCGTTTCTTAGGATGTTATTGGTAATTATCCGTTTTTCAGACTGCGGAAAACCTGTATGGCTTCAAAAAAAGACTTGTTGTAATTTCCGTGATCCTCAATCCCCCAGCAATTGGCCAGAACAGCATGGGCAAAGCCCCATGAAACGATTCTTTTTCTGTCCAAGTCCAGCTCTTCAACAAATACGTCGATTCGCTTTTCAATGACCGGTCGAATATTTTCTTCCGGCAATTTATTCAGCAAGTATTGAATTACATCGTATTCCCTATCTCCGATCAACCCTTTGGGGTCAATCGCCAACCATGGTTCTCTCTTTGCTGACAGGATATTGTAATGATGCAAATCTCCATGAAGCAGGAATGCTTGATTTCTCTTTCCATTCATTTGAGAATACGTACTCACGGCTTCGTGAAGGATTTCTTTGGAGATGGGCCCGAAGCCATCAGGGTGTTTCTCCACAATGGATGACAGGCTCTTTTCCATTTGCCGTGTAGTTGGTACCATCGAATCTTTCGGTGCAGGAATCCACAGTTTTTTCATTACTTGGGAAGCAATCCGTGTGGCTTCCTCATCATTTTCTACAGTCGCCAGTGTTTCTCCTGGAAATAATCGCTCTAAAAGTAGAATCCCCTTGTCGAGATCCACATCTACAACTTTCACCATTCCATGCCCATTAAATCGAGTGAGCGTTTCTACTTCTGCCTGAAATTCTTTCCCCGGAACAACAAGCTTTATCACAACTTCCGTCCCGTTATCTTGGATGGCAGGTGCGACAAAATTGTATGACAAGTCAAACGGAGGCTTGATGTTCATTTGCCAACGCTGCTCACAATACGCAACTAACAGATGAAAATCTGCCAACCATTTTTCCCCTCGTTCTTGATGAACCTCTTTGATCGTGTCCATAAATGTTTTTGCCAATGAAATCATGTTCACAGAGCAGCCTGCCCCTCATTGAATATCAGCTTTTTTGAAATAGATGATCGTGGCCACGAGTCCCACGATTGATGTGATCAAAATAGCTATGTACGAGTAGTACGGTGGAAATTCAGGAACAAATCCGTTTGTGACGATCGTGTGAGCAGCCGACCAGGGAAACAGTACCTTGTATTCTCTATTTGCCAGTGCTACATTACCCATGGTAATCATCGAGGTGAAAATAATGGTTGGCACATAATTTTTAAACAGGAAGGTAACAAAAATCGTCGGTGTCGACAGCAAAAAGAGAAGACATCCGCCCAGCATGAACTGCTTTAATGATTCTAGCAATACGGTGCTGCTTAGCCCTTCGAACTGACCAATCAAGCCGAAAAACAGTGTGAGTCCCCAGGCAACAAACGTCAGTGTAAGAATCCACAGGAACAGCAAGATCAATTTGCTTGCGATCAGGCTGATTCGTGAAACCGGAATGGTTAAGAGGTTTTTCAGTGTATCCTCCGCATACTCTCGATGATACAAATAAGCGGTAATGACACCGTACAAAAGCGTGCCGATCAAAAGCAGAACATACAGGTTCACTTCAGAGAAGGCTTCACTAAACAAGGCAGGCTCATCCGGCTTTTTGGCTTTCATATCCAGGAAGCCGATAAAGATCATAATCGGAGCTGCCGCCGCACCGATCAGGCTTACGAGAAACATCTTTGCTCGCTTCAGTTTTACTAGTTCCGCATACACCAAATTAACCAATGGTCCCACCTCCTATTAATTTCGTGAAGTAATCTTCCAGTCGATCCTCACTCATCCGTATCTTTGTCACTTCAATGCCATGCTCCACAAACAGCTTGTTCAGCTTGCCTTGTTGACCGATATGCGAATAGATGCGAATATTGCCCTCATCATGAACCTCATAATCGACCGAATCAAAATGCTGTTCCATCAGCATAACTGCTTTATTGTCGTTCGCTACCTGGAACTCCATAAATTTGCGGTTTCTTTTGCGAAGTTCATCCAATGTGGTTTCCTCCAGCAGCTTCCCTTGATGAATCACTCCGATCTGGTCTGCCAACTGCTCTACTTCAGATAAAATATGGCTGGAAATCAGGATCGTAATCTTTCGCTCTTCTGCCAACGCTTTGATGAGTTTCCGCATTTCCTTGATTCCAATTGGATCGAGGCCATTTGTCGGTTCATCCAGGATCAACAGTTCGGGATGATGGAGAATCGCTCTTGCAATGCCCAATCGCTGTTTCATGCCCATCGAGTACTGACCGACCAGTTTTTTGGTTTCCTTGGTAAGTCCAACAATTTCAAGTGCTTCTTCGATTGCCTGCTTTTTGTACACACCCATCAGCGTTGCATTGATTTGCAGATTTTCTCTCGCTGTCAGATTTTCATAAAATCCGGAGTGCTCTACGATGGAGCCGATTCGCCTTAATATTTCCTTCTGATGCGCAAACAATGATTCTCCAAAGATTTCGATTTGCCCATGGGTGGGTTTGATCAAACCTAGCAGCATGCGGATCGTTGTTGTTTTCCCCGCACCATTTCTCCCCAGAAAACCGTATATTTGCCCTTGATTGACTTTGAGCCCAAGATCGTCTACTGCCTTCTGGTCTCCATAAACTTTTGTCAGATTGGTTGTTTTAATGACTACATCCATGCAGTTCCTCCTGCTTAACACCTTTTGTCATCTCACTCATGGTCTCATTATAGACGCCAGGATTTAACTGCCTTTTAACCAAATCTTAATTGTTTCTTAATTTGTACAAGACTCATTTTCTTTGGGAAATGAGACATGAAACGTTGTCAGCTCTCCCGGTATACTTTCTGCCCAAATACTCCCCGCCTGTTTTTCGACAAGGGAGCGAGCAATAGCAAGACCCAGCCCGCTTCCTCCATCCAGGCCATTTCTGGATCGATCGGCTCGGTACATCCGCTCAAATACATGTCTCAGGTCGTCTTCGGCAATCCCTGATCCTTTATCCCAAATGCTTAATTGATAGGAATTCCAGTTCTCGGCCAGCTTAATCCCGACAACTTTGCCGTCTTTTCCATGCTGCACGGCATTTTTCATTAGATTGGAAATGATTCGAGACAAGCTAAGACGATCTGCTGTAATCAAGCATTTCTCCTCGGGTATGCCAGCTTGAAAGTCCAGCCCGTACTGATGGAATTCAGGCAAAAACTCAATGATTGCTTCTCTCGCAATTTCAGCAAAGTCTATTATTTCTGGCTTCAATGGAATCTCGTCAGCATCCAGTTTAGCCATCTGAAAGATTTCATCGATGAGCTGCTTCAGCGCATTTGCTTTTCGGGAGATGATTCCTAAGTACTCCAGCTTTTCCTCTCGGGATGATGCGATATCATCCTGCAGAGCATCCACGTATCCGATGATCGACGTAAGCGGGGTGCGGATATCATGTGAAATATTCGATAAAAGGCTTTTTCTCGCTGCCTCCGATTTTATCGCCTGCACTTGCATTTTCGCAGTCTGTTCAATCAGATCATTGATAGAAAACAATAATTCATTCATGATACGATCGTCATTCGCCAATAGCCGAACATTGCTATTTCCTTTTGTTGCTCGCTTCAACTCACCAATCATACCCTTAACTCGTGCCAAAAAGCGCACCCTCGTCAACAGCAGGATCACCGAAAGTAAACAAAGTGAACCTAGTAAAACCCCTCGGATCCATTCCAGGGGCAGATTCACCAACTCCATCACGACAAGGACTGCAATGAGCAGAACTTGAAGAATGACCACAGAAAGAACCTTGTCATGTTTCAATTTTCTCACCTGCAAACTTGTACCCGATTCCCCAGACCGTCTGGATCAACTTCGGCTGGGACGGATCGTCTTCTATTTTCTTTCGAAGCTTTCTGATATGCACCATGACCGTATTATCATCTTCTACGTATTCACTGCCCCATACATTACGGAAAAGCTGAATCTTGGTAAAGACTTGTTCCGGGTGGGTCACGAAGAACTTAAGCAGCTCAAACTCTTTGGCCGTGAGCTGAATTTCTTCTCGATCTTTCAAAACAACGTATTTTTTCAGATCAATGGCAATGTTTTCACATCGAATCATCGTTTCTTCCTCAGCACGCTGGTCGCCACTGCCCAGGATCAAATACCGTCTCAAATGTGCTTTGATACGAGCCATTAGTTCATGAATGCTAAAAGGCTTCGTGATATAATCGTCTGCACCCATACTTAAACCGACGATCTTCTCCACTTCCTGATCCTTGGCTGTAAGCATGAGGATGGGAACATTGGTTTTCGCACGAAGCCTTCTACAAACTTCAATACCATCTATTTTGGGCATCATCAGGTCCAACAGTACGAGATTGTAATTTTTCTGATCAAATAATTGGAGGGCTTCCTCTCCATCCCGAGCCAGATCAACCTGATACATTTCTCTTTCCAAATATTTTTTTAGTAAATCTCGAATTTCTTTCTCATCATCTGCGATCAAGACTTGAATCTCTTGCATACTTCACCTGCTTACTTTTTCTCTCACTCTTGTGCAATCCCTGAGTTATCTCTACCCATATTCTAGCAAAACCGCAAGCATTGGCAACTCGGTCACCTGAATTCGCTTAATCGCTTTCTCATGACTGTACCGAGCAACAACAAAATAATAGGTACACCTATTGCGATAGACAGCGCAATGGGAGGCCAATAGATTTCCAGCATTTTCATCGCTAGCGGCTTATCAAAAACAATCGCATAGCCAGATGCACCCAACATCAAGGCAGTCGGGATAATCATACCTTTGCTTTGTGGTTTGCTGAATAAGTGGGAAACAGCCTCACTCGCACAAAGAAAGCAAAGCATAATTTGAACGAAGGAAACCACGGCAAAAAAAGCAACCATAAACATTTCATATCTGTGTATAAAATCACCGATTTGTGCGCTACGGGCCATTTGCATGCAAGATACCGTATATTGAGCGGTAACCTCAGGAGACAAAACGCCTCCTTCTAAAATAGGCCACATGACCACGAACAATCCACCCATCAGAATTCCACTCATTCCCGACTTGCCCCATAATCTGCTTGCTTTCACTGATGGAAGCAAGACAGCTACCATGGTAGTCGCCATTGCCCAGTCAGTATCATTATGACGGCTTGCCCATAGCGTGTTCAGGAATCCGGATTGCATAACAGGCATCAATTCTCTGATATCGAAAAATGGAATTGATCCCATCAACAGGATGAGATGAAAAATTATGATACTCAAAACACCCATAAACGAATACCTCGCAATTACTTCAATGCCATACAGATTGCCAATTCCCCCAATTAACACAGCAACGATGATAAAAAACAAAATAGGCGCC
>NZ_JBNCMT010000044.1:0-40994 GCF_049846925.1 Brevibacillus nigriterrae | reverse complement strand
ACCAATACAACCGGCAAAACAGCGAGCATCAGTGTGACGGTGGATGCTGAAGCGGTGACGACAAAGGACATCACAGCGGTGGCGAGCTTGCCAGCGATCACAGGACTTGCGAACGGAACAGCCAAAACAGCGTCAGCCCTGGGTCTGCCAGCACAAGTGAAAGTATCCTTGAGCGACAACAGCAAAATCAATGTAGACGTGAACTGGGATGTAGCGAGCACGATCTACAATCCAGCAACAAAAACAGCGCAAACTTTCACAGTAATAGGAACACCAGTGAATCTACCAAACGGTATTACCAATAGTCAAAATCGCACTGCCAGTATTCAAGTATCCGTAAAAGCGGCAGACGTTATAGAGGTTCCAAAATACATCGTCGAGGTCATCAATCCTTCGGCTATCAAAGATGTAGCGAATGGAACCAAGAAAACAGCGTCAGCCCTTGGATTGCCAACGCAAGTGGAAGTCACATTGAGCGATAACAGCAGAATTAATGTAGACGTAAGCTGGGACGTTGCGGATTCCAGCTATGACCCGGGCAATAAGGAAGAACAGAAATTTACAGTAACAGGAACGCTGGTGAATCTGCCAAACGGTGTAAACAATAGCCAAGGACTGACTGCAAGTATTCGCATCACTGTAAATGCCGCAGATGTAGTTGAAGTACCTAAAGACATCGTTGAGGTCATCAATCCTTCCGCTATCAAGGATGTAGCGAACGGTACCAAGAAAACAGCGGCTGCCCTCGGTCTTCCAGAAGTGGTGAGTGTCAAACTGGATGATGGCTCTACCATTGAGGTAGAGGTAAGCTGGGATGTAGCAGATTCCAGTTATGACCCAAGCACCGAGGAAGAGCAGACCTTCACTGTAACAGGTGAGCTGGTTAATCTCCTAAAAGGTGTTACCAATAGTCAAAATCTCGAAGCCAGTATTCGTGTCACGGTAGAAGGGGCAGATGTAGTAGGGCAACCAAGAAACATCGTTGAGGTCTTCGATCCATCGGCTATCAAGGATGTAGCGAACGGTACAAAGAAAACAGCGTCTGCTCTTGGTTTGCCTGAAAAGGTGAAAGTCAAACTGGATGATGGTACAACCATCAAAGTAGAGGTAAGCTGGGATGTAGCAGATTCCAGTTATGACCCGGACAATAAGAAGGAGCAGAGGTTTACTGTAAAAGGAACGCTAGTAAATCTCCCTGATGGTATTGAAAACAGTAAGGAGCTTAACGTTACCATTCGAGTGGTTGTCGATGCGGCACCTAAGCGTGACAATGACAGGGGTAAGGATAGGGATGAAAGGCCAAATACAAATGACAGCTCCACGCCTAAAGAAACCGCACGCTTCGTAATTGTGGAAGCAGGGAATGACCGCTCATTAATGGAGCAGGTTGAGATTATTCGAAAAATGTCTGCGGATAACAAACAGGTGGATGAAGTCGTTCTAAACAAGAACAAGGCAAACGATATCCTGAAAAAAGTGGCGAAAAATAAAGAAGATGCGATACGAATTGTTATTGACGATTTACCCAAAGATGCTGCCGATGAGGTGTCGGTTAAAGTAGCAAAAGCAGCACTTGGCTTGATAAAGGAGCAGAATGTTTCTATTGAGATCAAGACAAATGATGTGACAATTACCATCTCAAAAGAAATGGTTGGGACATTGGGTAATGAACTGTACTTCCGGATCGTACCGATCAAAAAACCGGAAGAGGAACAGAGTGTGAGTAAACGAACCATAAATGAAGTAAAGCGTGTGGCGGGTGGACAGGATATACAGATTGTCAGCAAGCCCATGATGATCGAAACCAACTACAGCAATCTTCGGACGAAAGTCATGTTCCCTCTGGATGACGTCAATCTGCCAACCGAACTTACGGCGCAGCGAGCCTTCCTTTCCTCCTTGGCTGTTTATGTAGATCATATGGATGGAACTAATGAACTCAAGAACGGAGAAATCCAATATGATCAGAATGGAAAACCCATTGGAATCGAGATTGAGATCGACAAATTCAGCACGTTTACGATTCTTTCTTTAAAAGGAAAGCAAGAAGTTGTTCATCATCAATCGTATATGATGGGCTATTCCGATTTGACCTTCAAGCCTAACTCTGCGTTGACAAGAGCGGAATTGGCATCAATACTTGTTCACTTTCTAAATGCAGTAGATACTCAGCAGGCAGGGGAAGTGGAAACAAGTTTTGCCGATGTGCATGCGAATCATTGGGCAGCAAAATCAATTCAGCAAGTAAGGAACGCTGGTCTGATGATGGGGGATGGAAATGGATTATTCCATCCGAATGCCAAAATAACCAGAGCTGAGATGGCAGTAATCATCTCGAAATGGAAGAAGCTCACAATACCAGGAAAAGGAACTGTCTTTTTCGACATCAAGGGTCATTGGGCAGAAGAGAGCATAATGGCTGTGGCGGAGTCGGGAACGATGAAAGGGTATGATGAAAGATCATTCCGACCGAATCAAGGGCTTACCCGAGCTGAGGCAGTAACTTTGTTCAATCGATTGACAAATAGAGGTCCGATCTCAGGTGTCACGGTAGAAATTTGGACGGATGTTCCAAGAAGCCATTGGGCGTTTGCCGAGATTGCAGAAGCGACAATGCCCCATACAGCTACTAAGCAGGTAGATGGAACAGAATTCGTGAGTGACTAATTAAAAGAAGAGTTGAATAGCTGGTATCTGTGAGAGGCGCATGCAAAATCATGCGCCCTCGCTATTTTTAAATTATAAAGTAACTTTCTCCTTGATCTTTTCAAACATCTTGTCCCCGATACCTGTAACTTCAAGAAGTTGTTCCACGCTTTTAAACCCTCCTTTTTTCTCCCGGAAGGTTAGTATCGCTTTGGCTTTCGCTTCACCTATACCAGGCAAAGAAAGCAGTTGATCCAGTGAAGCCGTATTGAGGTTAATTTTATCGCTTCCAGATGACGTATTTGACGGAGATGGTGATAAAGGTTTACTTTGAACTTCTCCGCATGGTAAGGGGAGTGAGCTTCCTAAAGAGGTCTTGTCTGTTACAGAAGGCACCCAGACAACCATGCCGTCACTTAGTGGCAATGCCAGATTGACCCGATTTCGATCCGCATCAGGGAGAAATCCCCCCGCACGTAAAATTATATGATGGACTCTCTCATTGGAAGAAAAAGAATAGATGCCTGGCTGCTTTATTTTTCCTTTCACATCAACGAATAGCTCTTTTGCAGATTTGCCTGGACTCTCAGGCTGCTCAAGGAAATTGGATGAGAGTGTTTCTGGTACTTGAATCTCAGAGGCGGAAGGTTGCTTCGTCTGCTCAGAAGCGTATGCAGGGGTTTGGAAAGGAATAGACGGTTCGATATCAGTTGAGCCAGGGTAAAAAAGGAAGCTAAGAGAAAGAAAAAGTAATATGACTATGGCCAAAATAAAGACACGGTATCGTTCCCACAATGCAAATAGCATTTGAATGCCACCTCCAAAATTTCATCTAGGATTTGTTAGAAGCTTTGCTATAGTTCTAGTTCTAGCCTAGAAAAAGACAGAGGGAAGAGCAAAAAAATTTCAAAAAAAAAAGAAAGCACCTTTGAAAGTGCCTTCTATTTTTTGAAAGTAATTAATGGAATTAGCCAATATGCTGGAGTTCTGATTTTTTTCTTCTCAGTTGTACATTCGGGCTCACGTAAGGGCCAAACGAATGTTTTTGTTCAATGAAGATTTGATGCCAGAGCATGAAGACCAGAATCGTCCAGATTTTTCGGCTGTAATCAGCATGACCTTCCCGGTGTTCATCTAGCATATAGAGAACGTATGCTTTATTGATCAGATGATCTACCTTTGCTTCAAATATAATTTCTTTTGCCCACTGATAGAATTGCTCTTTCAGCCAATGGCGAGTTGGAACCGGGAAGCCCAATTTAGGACGAGTTTTGATTTCTGCAGGCAGGAAATCTTTCATCGCTTCACGCAGTACGTGTTTGGTTGTTCCGTTGGCAATTTTGTATTTCGTCGGGATGGTAGAAGCAAATTCGAATACTTTTGGATCGATAAATGGAACTCGAAGCTCCAATGAATTTGCCATCGTCATCTTATCGGCTTTCATCAGGATGTTCCCGCGAAGCCATGTATGAATGTCAAGATACTGCATTTTGGTCACGTCATCATAATGGCTTGCTTTTTTATAAATCTCGTTGGTAATTGTCCAAGGAGAGCGGTAGTTGCCAGAATGAAGAATATCTTCCATGACAACCCGTTCTTTCAATTCTTCACTGAATATTAATGCGTTACCGAAGAATCGCTCTTCTACCGTCTTGGAACCACGGATCAGGAAGTTTTTGCCCTTCACCGTATCAGGAAGCTTCTCAGCGATGCTGCGCAGCGAGCCTTTCATCCAGGAAGGCATGTAGGAGAACATTTTCAGGGATTGTGGCTCACGATAGATGTTGTAGCCTCCAAAGAACTCATCAGCACCTTCACCGGAGAGAACCACCGTAACGTGCTGACTGGCAAGCTCTGCAACGAAGTACAAGAGAATCGCTGAAGGGTCAGCAACCGGTTCATCTTGATGCCAAATCAGTCGAGGAAGCTCTTCCATGTAACGGTCTGCTGTAATCACCAGTTCATGATGTTCTGTACCTAGGTACTGGGCGGTACGTCTGGCGTAGTCGAGTTCGCTGTAGCCCGGAATGTCAGAGCCTACAGAGAATGTTTTAACCGGTTCAAAGGTTTTCAACATGGAGACGATACTGCTCGAATCAACGCCACTGGAGAGAAACGCACCACGAGGCACTTCACTTACCCTATGTTTGTCAACAGACTCTATCATGATTTCTCGAGTGCCTTCGACGAAATAGGAGAATGGCTTGCTCTCGTCCGGTTTGAATTCCACTTCCCAATACTTTGTCACAGTAATCTCATCATTCTTGATCACGAAGTAATGGGATGGCGGGATACGATAGATTCCTTCGTACATCGTATTTGGATCAGGGACGTACTGGAAAGTCAGATAGTGATAAAAAGAAGTTTGATTCACTTCTCGTTTCACATTAGGACACTCCAGCAAGCTCTTAATTTCACTTCCAACTGCGATGGAATCGGCTGTTTGTGTATAGTACAACGGCTTAATTCCGAAGTGATCTCGTGCGCCAAACAGGATTTGCTTCTTGCGATCCCAGATGGTGAAGCCGAACATCCCTCTCAGATGCTTGGGAGCATCAAATCCGACTTCTTCGTATAAATGCAAAATGGTTTCAATGTCGGAGTCGGTCTCAAATTGGTGACCACGATCCTTTAACCAGTTTTGCAGCTCTTTGTAGTTATAGATTTCACCGTTACCGATGATGTACATGTCCTTTGTTTCATTGAATAAAGGCTGATGTCCGCCTTCTACGTCAATAATACTCAAACGGCGAAAACCTAATGCGATATGATCTTCAACATGAAAACCGTCATCGTCTGGACCACGGTGGAGAATGACATCTGTCATTTTCTGAATCGTCTCAGGTTGGACGGGGATATGCCTCTTATTGTAGAGTGCTACTATTCCACACATATGAATAACTCTTCCTCTCACAAAAATACACTATAGCTTAATCTATCACGTATTACCTACCAGTGCAATCCAACCGGCGGAAGAGAACCATCTCACAAAACATGGGGCAAATCGTCTATTTATAATGAACCCATTCCATTGGTTCAATGAAATGTTTGTTAAATTCATTATTGTAGCCATGTTTGAAAACAACCTTGATGACACCCGCCTGGTTCAGTCGTTTGGTGCAGTTTTCACAAGGTTCATGAGTGACATATGCTGTTGCCCCGTTCAAATCATCTCTTCTCGCATGCAAGATCGCATTTTCTTCTGCGTGCAATGTGCGAATACAACGACCGTCCTTTAATAGACAGCCAACTTCTGTGCAATGAGGATGACCGTGGATGGAACCGTTATATCCAGTAGAAACGATACGGTTTTCCTTGACGATCACACAACCTACCTGTAGTCGGTTGCACGTTGCTCTGGTAGCTACTTCATCTGCTAAATCCAAATAGTATTGATCCCATGATTTTCTCATCTCTCCAGATCACCTTTTTCTCTATTTTTTTATATTTTGTCAGCCGAAAATGGTGAAGTCAACAGGACGTATGGACTTACCCTCTTTTTTTGTCCCTCGTATGCACGATACGCTTACAGGTAGATTTTGGCGTGAAGGGAGGGGGGAGCGTTGGGGTCATTTGTACTTCCGGTATTTCCGGCAAGCGTTGCTTTTGCCATTGGTCTATGTCTCGGAGCTTATGTGAATCTGTTGTGGATTTGTTTAGAAGTTTTCCTGCTCATCTTGTTTTCTCACCTGTTCTCATTTACCCCACTCCAAAAATGCCGAGCGTTCCTTCTGGTTATTCTGGTTGCTTCAGGATACTTTCAGCTATATGACGCTTTGCATGAGTCACAGCTGAAAAAGGTTGTCGATGTTGGAAAATCACTCGTGCTCACTGGCGAGATTGACACAAAGGTAAAACGAGATGGGGATACTGTTTCTTTTACCTTGAGGGTTGCCGATGTAAAGGATCATCCCTTGATCAGAAGACAAGGGGTTTTCGGTTTTTTCTCTCCTGATGAGAGAATTGTAGTAAGACTAAAGCTTACAGAAGAGGAACAAATAGAGGAAGTGAACAAGTGGTTCATCGGTGATGCCGTGACCGGAAAAATGGATGTTTCACTGCCAGAACCCGCCAGAAATCCTGGTAGCTTTGATTATCGGTCGTACTTGCGGTGGCAGGGGATTCAAGTGGTTGCAAACACCACATTTCAGCAAATTGAGGTTATCTCCAATCCCAAAAGTCTGTCAGGCTGGTTTGATCGCAGGCAAACAAAGGAAGGAGAGCTATTAGTCCAAATCTATCGAAATCCAGAAGCAGCCGGCTATATGAAGTCACTTCTGCTAGGAATTCAAACCGATATTACACCTGCACTGACGGATATCTATTCTCGCATGGGACTTCTGCATGTACTAGCCATTTCCGGTCTTCATGTGACATTGGTTTCCTCTGGATGGCTATGGATTTTGAGAAGGGTGGGAGTGACCGGAGCATTCAGTTTTTGGCTTACATGCGCTTTTTTGTTGGGTTACGTCTGCTTAGTCGGAGCGAGTCCTTCTGCCGTCCGGTCGGGGATTATGGGAGGAATCGCATTATTTGCTATTCAATTTCGTCACAAAACTCCAATGACCACGAGTTGGGGCTATACGCTTTTGTTCATGCTGCTCATGAATCCGTACCAGTTATGGCAGGCGGGGTTTCAGCTTTCTTTTGCTGTGACACTTGTTCTGGTCATCTATGTTCCCATGCTGGAGTTGCTGAAAGGCAAGATTGCCCGATGGATTTATACATCTATTTCAGTCGCTATCGTTGCTCAAATGGCGTCTTTTCCCATCATTATTTACTGGTTTCATCAATTTTCCTTGTTATCGTGGCTTATTAATTTGATCTATGTACCAATCATATCCTTTGTGATTCTTCCTGCGGGTTATGTATCATTGATTGTGGCACATGCGCATCCAGGGCTCTCTTATTTCCTGACCGAGACCAACACATGGATTCTTGATGTATTGCATGATTGGTTGCAGAAGGCTGATCAAATCTGGATTCCCTTTCACCATTGGCGGCAGCCTGGCTGGTGGTGGTATTTGCTGTACGGGGCAATCTGTATCGGTATTCCATTTCTTTGGATTCGAGGCTATCATCGGATTCGAGATGTTAGTCTTTACATAGTCTGTATTATCCTCCTTCTATTCGGTTTGCATCAGCCATTTACAGGCAATCAGCAGGTGCGAATTACCTTCCTTGATGTTGGACAGGGAGATTCTATTATTGTCGAGATTGGGAAGAAGAAAGTATACTTGATTGATGGCGGGGGGACATTTCAGTCTCCACAACCAACCTGGAAGAAGAAGCGGGACCCGTTTGAGGTAGGCAAAGATACGGTCTTGCCCTATCTCAGAAGTCGTGGAATTGAGCGAATTGATACGCTTGTCATGACTCATCCCGACAATGATCATGTTGGTGGACTTGAATCGATTCTTCCCTTTTTACAAATTGAGAGAGCGTTTATAAACACCGATACACCCAAAGAAGCCGAACAAAAGATTCTTGACTATCTTGGACAAAAAAACGTACCCGTTTATACAAGTTCCTACCCGGTACAGTGGGAAGATCAGCCTGGAGTTCAGTGGTCGTGGTTGTCTCCCGTTGCTGCGCCAAATGAAAAAGAGTTGACAGGAAATGATGCTTCTGTCGTATTGCTACTATCAGCATACGGCAAGCGCATATTATTTACAGGCGATCTGGAGCGTACTGGGGAGCAGCAACTGATAAGAAGGGGTGGACTCCCAGTCGTTGATATTTTGAAAGCAGGGCATCACGGAAGCAAAACCTCTTCATCCCAAGAACTGTTGGATGCTGTTTTACCCAAGACAGCCGTTATTTCTGTTGGCAGGCAAAATCGCTACGGTCATCCGCACGAGGAAGTTCTTGAGAGATTTTCAGCAATGAAAACAAAAGTGTTTCGAACTGATGAAGAGGGGGCAATTACAGTGGTAATTTCACCCGAAAGCATTGAAATGAAAGCTTATCTTGACGATAACTAAACGTACAGAGGAAGTTCGAAAAGAACGAACTTGTCCTCATTTTTTTCTTGTCATTTTGTGCCAGAGAAAATTCCAGAAAATTAATCAATAAGAGGTGCAACTTACCGTCACTTCTTCACGTCAGAAGGGAGGAGATGAGCAAAATGGGAGGAGATGAGCTGATTCGTAAAGCTCAGCGCGGGGATCGTGAAGCCATGATAGAACTGCTTCGATCCATTGAGAACGTAGTGTACCGCACAGCCTATTACATTTTGGGTAATGAACAGGACGCACTGGACGCCTCTCAAGAAGCGCTGATACGAATCTACCGAAAGTTGGATACATTTGAGGAAAAAGCCAAATTCACGACATGGGTGCAGCGTATTGTCACCAATCTCTGTATGGATAAGTTCCGAGCCAGGAAGGAAACGGTGTCGATTGATGAACATGAGCTGACCTTGGTTGATAAATCGAACGTGGAAGAGGAGATTTTGCTAACACACCTGTCAAGTGACATCAAAGTAGCGATTGATAAATTGCCGCCCCATTACCGAAGTGTGGTTGTGCTTCGTTACCTTGAGGATTTTTCTTATCAAGAAATTGCCGAAACATTGGAATTGCCGTTAAATACGGTCAAGTCATATTTGTTTCGAGCCAGGCAGCAGCTTCAAGAACATCTTCATGACTACCAGAAAGGAGGGATAGGGTGATGAATAGAGCAGATTATATCGATTTGATCCAGCGAGATCTTGACGGTGAACTGAGTCTAGTTGAAAAAGAAATGTTAGAGCGAAAACTTCAAATCGATCCTGAACTGCAATTAGTTCACTCACGTCTGTCCCGTGTCTCGGATAGTCTGGAACAACTGCCAAAGGTAACACCTCCTTTTAGTCTCGTTGATTCCATACTTCCTCAATTAGAGATGGATTTGCCGTCTCCTGAACCCGCAGCCGCCAAAGCACAACCTAGCATTGTAAAATTGCCTCGTCTAGAGAAGAAGGGTATTGCAGCATCAGTGGAGTCGTCTAAATACAAACTTCCTGCATGGCTGGTAAAAGTATCAAGTGGGGTAGTTGCAGCTTGCTTGATGTTTGGGATGTACACGATGGCACACAAGGCGATCTTGTCAGATCAACATGACAACAGAAATGGCAATGGAGACGTGCAGCAAGTGAATGTAACAAAGGAGCCACCTTCGAAGCAAGACCCTGTGGAGGAGCAAACTCCTACCGGAAAGGAAACGACGGAAACACCTGATCCCGACACGACTCAAACGAAGCCGCCAGAAACACCGGATCAGTCTGCCGTTGTAAAAGAAAATCCGCAAAATCCATCCTGGTCGAATCAATATAGAAAAGTGGACGACAAGGACAAGGGGAAAGACAAAAATAAGGACAAAGACAAGGGCGAGGATAAAGATAAAGGCCAAGGAAACAGCAAAATAAAGGATCCGAAGACGGGCAAGGCCGTTCCGCCGAATGATGACAAAAAATCTGCTTCTGAGAATGCAAAAAATCAAGGCAGTAATGGCAAAAATGCGAATTCAGTTGGGACAAATGAATCCGAAAAAGGAAATGGGAAGAACAAAGACAAAGAAAAAGATAACGGAAAAGATAAAGACAAAAATAACGGCAAAGACAAAGATAAGGAAATAGACGATGATGAAGCCGAGGTTGATGAGTAGCATCATCATGCAATGATCATTTCATTCATTCTGGTTCTTTCATTTTGAAGCTAAGTTCGGAAAAATAAATGTGTTTTTTGATCAGCACCGATCAAGTAGCGGATGCATATGATGCAGTATCAAGCACCCCCTGCTTACCGCTTAGGTAGAAGGATTCCCGGGGCTTTTCCCTAAGCGTTTACATAAAGGTGCATATAGACGAAAAAGCCGTGGCCGCTCGCTACGGTTTTTTGCTTGGTCCAAATCTGATATAATAGCCAGGATACCGAGAATAAAGGAGGCTGCACCAATGCCATTACGTGCGGCTGTTAGGGAGATAAAAGAGAAACGGTTCGCTCCGGTTTACCTGTTGTACGGGACTGAGAGTTTTCTGATGGAAGAATTCATTGCATTTGCCCGTAACGCAATGATCGCCCCTGATTATGCTGATTTGAATGTAAGTGTATACGACTGTCAGGAGACGCAGTTAGCTGCTATTTTGCAAGACGCAGAGACATTTCCGTTTCTGGCTGATCAACGAGTTGTCATCGCGCAGAATGCTTTTTTCTTAACCGGAGCAAAACCACCGACCAAAGTCGAGGTGGAGCCGGAAGCGTTGCTTCACTATTTGGACGAGCCCCCAACCTACACATCCTTGTTTATCACGGTTGATGCAGACAAATTGGATGAACGAAAAAAGCTGGTTAAGACGCTGCAACAAAAAGCGGTCACGATTCCGTTCCAACCATTGCGAGATACCGAACTGTACGCTTGGATTGAGAGGCGTGCACAAAAGTATAAGCGTGTCATAAAACGTGATGAGGCGATCCTCCTGGTGGAGTATGCTGGCAGCAATCTTCGTCTGCTGGATAAAGAGATTGAGAAGATGTCCCTGTATGTGAATGAAGAAGAGGGAATCATTCACCGAGATGTGATTCGTATGTTAGCGTCGAGGACATTGGAGCAGGATGTCTTTGCCTTGATTGAAGCAGTGGTTAGCGGAACCTTGTCAGAGGCATTTCGAATTTTGTATGACATGACCAAGATGGGCGAAGAACCAATCAAACTCTTGGCACTGTTTGCGCGCCAGATTCGCATGCTGCTCCATGTAAAAACATGGGCACCCAGAGGGTACTCTCAGCAGCAGCTTGCCACCATGCTGAAAGTTCACCCCTTTGCGATCAAAAAAGCCATGGAGCAGTCGAAACACTTCGAAGAGGAAGGGCTTAGACGCCTGTTGCATCAACTGGCGGAAGAGGATTACCGCATGAAGTCGGGACAAGTGAACAAGCAATTGGCAATCGAGTTGTTTATCACCAGAGTCGCGCAAGAAAAGAAAAACCCATGAACGAGTGTTCATGGGTTTTGTTCATTTTCATCCATTACGCTACAAGAGCGTTGAGCTTTTTCATCAAGCGGGATTTCTGACGATTTGCTGCATTTTTATGGATAAGTCCTTTAGTAGCAGCCTTGTCCAATTTCTTAACAGCTACTAAAAGAGCAGTTTTTGCAGTTTCCACATCGTTAGCTGCTACAGCTTTCTCAAAGCTCTTAACTGCAGAACGCAGGTCAGATTTTTGGGATGCGCGTTGAGCACGACGTTTCTCGATTGTTTTCGTACGCTTGATCGCGGATTTAATATTTGGCATCAGTGTCACCTCCTTAAATCAATTAAACGGTCATAACCGTTTAATTATTGACCGCTTCCGGTCCCATCCAAGTTTTTCACGAAAAATGCCGAAACATTTTTCACAGAAAAAGCAGTGGAAGTACATAAATACAACAAATCATATTCTAGCACTTCGACAACCTGAATGCAAGAAAGGAATTCGAATAAAAATCCCAGTTTCATGCAAGCTAATAGTAACTTATACCAAAAGCGGGTTGAGGTCTGATTCGACTTGCGATATTTGAAGGAGGGTTTTGCATGTCTGATCTGCATAATGTTGACCTGTCAGGATATTCCATACGTACGGATTTGGCAGTTGAGGCTCATGAACTGCTTACCGAGTCCGAGGCCGCATTACCAGGCGGTTACCACATTGAAGAGGATAATCAACAACCGGGAATCAAGGTCACTCGGGTCAAAGTACAGACAGAAGAAGCAGGGCGTCAGATTGGCAAAATGCCTGGTCGCTATATCACAATTGAAGTTCCCAAGCTGCGAGATAACGATACAAAACTCGAAGATGACGTAATGAGACGCTTTGCCAAGGAGTTCAAGCAATTCCTCGAACAACTGGGGTTAACCGAGGATAAAAAGGCGCTCGTCATTGGTCTTGGTAACTGGAATGTAACACCGGATGCACTCGGCCCCATGGTTGTTGAGAATCTGTTGGTGACAAGGCATCTGTTCGAATTGGCACCCGAGACGGTTGAGGATGGTTATCGGGAAGTAAGCGGTTTGTCTCCCGGCGTTCTCGGCATCACGGGAATTGAAACTAGTGAAATTGTGTTTGGAGTAGTAGAGAAGAGCAAACCTGATTTCGTCATTTGCGTTGATGCATTGGCATCACGGGCACTCCATCGGGTCAATACTACCATCCAGATTTCAGATGTAGGCATCCATCCAGGTTCCGGTGTAGGCAACAAGCGAAAAGCCATTGATAAAGCAACCTTGGGTATCCCGGTTATCGCCATTGGTGTCCCGACTGTCGTTTTTGCAGCGACCATTGTCAATGATGCGATCACCTATTTGCTAGGACATTTCGGGCAATCCATGCAAGAAAACAACCGGGCTTTCAACAAGCTGGCAATGAGCAGTGTCCCGGAGCGCAAGGAACCGTATAGCGAAGCGGATCTGCCAAACATGGAAGTGCGCCAAACCTACATGGGATTAATCGGTCAATTGCCAGAAGAAGAGAAACTTCAACTCATCCATGAAGTGCTCCAGCCGCTTGGACAGAATCTGGTAGTGACACCCAAAGAAGTGGATGATTTTATGGAGGGTATTTCCAACATTATTGCGGAAGGCTTAAACATTGCACTGCACCGTGTTGTCAGTGAAAACAATGCGGGGTCCTACACACACTAGTCAATCTAGCTCTTTGGAATCTGGTAAGACTCAAATCTAAAAAACTAGCATTTTTTTCGGGCTGCTCGTTCTATTCATTTTTGCTTCGTCATAGGTATGTGTTAGAAGCACTGAGACGAAGCAAGAGGAGGGATAGAGTTGGCAGCCCTATTACAAAGACATTTCGCTATTCTATCGCTTGGTACTGCTCTTTTATTTATTTGTACAGCTTTACTAGCGAATCAAACAAGCAGGGTAATGTTTACTTCACCCACGGTTCAAATAGCGACTTCCAATATATCAAGTCTGGCTCTACTACAGGTGATGAGTACAGAAATACCGGTATTGGGTCAAACGGTTCAAGCACCTGAAGGGCCAGAAAACCGCACGCTAACTAGTTTTCTCCTTCGGATTGCCACAGGAATTCATGCGGGGGACTTACGTAGCCTGATGGGGCGCGAGCTTCCGGGGCTGTTGACGTTTCAGGATGCGAGAGTCATTGTACCAGGGCAAGGGTTTGTGTTGGACGACCTGTATATTGAGTCTCCGGCGCCGCCGGGAATTAAGGATGTTGTAATCGACGAGGGTCCTGCTGAGCCAGCCAGCGATCCAAATGAAGAGGAACCGGCAGATACAGTAGATAATCCCCCCATGTATCCAACAACAGGCACAAAAAAAGTCGCATTTGTCTACAACACGCATAATCGTGAATCCTGGTTAAGTGTTGCCAAGATGAATGAAAAAACCAGTTCTGTCGATCATCCGTCCGAAAACATTTCGCTGGTTGGCAAGCGGTTTGCTGAAGCATTGGAGGACAAGGGCGTCGGTACGATTTTTAGCAATACTGATTTTTATCAGCAATTGCTTGATCAGAAAAAAAGTTACCCACTTTCCTATGCTCAATCACTCAAGGCGATTCAAGCAGCAAAGCAGGATAATAAGGAGATGAACTATTTTTTTGATCTGCATCGTGACCACAAGTCTCGTGAGAAAACAACGGTTACGATCAAGGGAAAAACCTATGCAAGATTAATGTTTGTCATTGGTACACGCAATAAACACCACGAGCAAAATACCGCATTTGCCAAGAAGTTGCATGAACTGATGGAGAAAAAATACCCCGGACTCTCACGTGGTGTCGTGGCCAAAACGGAAAATGAAGGAAATGGGGAGTATAACCAATCGGTATCTCCGGGCAGTCTGTTAGTAGAAGTTGGCGGTACGGCGAATACGATTCCCGAAAGTTACCGTGCTGCAGAAGCGCTTGCAGATGTTTTTGCAGAGTATTACTGGCAAGCAGAGCGAGTCACGAAAGAACCCCCCACTCAACCTTCCAAGAGGTGAAATGTCTTGAACCTGACACTGAAGTTTATGGGCATGCTGATGATCCTGCTTGTTGGGGTTGTGTTGGGACTGCAAACAGCCGAGAGAGGTATCAATAAAATTGACGGTATTCCCGATCAGAAGCCGCAAACTTTTTATATAACCAAGGTAGATAAAAGTGAAGTGGAAATCGCTTTAATGGGTAAGCAAGTGAAGACGAAAGCACCCAACCAAATGGTCAACTATATGAGTCAGACAGGAGAGTCAATTGGTTCAATCGTTCGTACAGGCACCAAAAGTGTCATAGATTGGCTCGCACTATTTTTTCAACCGTAAAACCCATATATATCAATAAAAATAATCCTTGCAAGCCATATTTTTGGATATGAAAAATATGGAAGTCTAGGATTATTTTTTGTTTGTTATCAATATTTAGAATTTATTATGTTGCCAAAAAATTACGTTAATGGCATAATGATCACAGTTAGTCCTACTTCAACCGATTGATTCAAAGAGAGAGGTGCGCTACTTGACTCAGTCTATTCTTGAAATAAATAAACTTCGGACACACTTTTTTACAGACCGAGGAGAAATTCCCGCAGTCGATGGAATTGATTTATCGATCAATAAAGGCGAAATTCTCGGAATAGTCGGTGAATCAGGTTGTGGCAAAAGTGTAACTTCATTATCCGTCATGCGACTCATTCCTTATCCACCTGGCAAAATTGTTGACGGAAGCATTCGATTCAAAGGGGAAGACCTGGTAACAGCCAGTGAAAAACGGATGAGAGAAATTCGTGGAAATGAAATAGCGATGATTTTCCAGGAACCTATGACTTCCCTGAATCCAGTGTATACAATCGGAAATCAAATCGGAGAAGCAATTCGAATACATACGAAGGTTAGCAAGAATGAAGCACGCAAACGTTCCATTGAAATGTTGCGCAAAGTCGGGATTCCTCGAGCCGAGCAAATTGTGGATGAATACCCGCATCAGTTGTCTGGAGGGATGCGCCAGCGTGTAATGATCGCAATGGCAATGGCATGTAATCCTGAGCTTTTGATAGCAGATGAACCAACAACTGCTCTCGACGTTACGATTCAGGCACAAATTCTCGACCTGATGAGACGACTCAATGAAGATATGGGGACAGCCATCCTGCTGATTACGCATGACCTTGGTGTCGTTGCAGAGATGTGTCACCGTGTCATCGTTATGTATGCAGGCAACGTTGTAGAACAAGCGGATGTGCGGACGATTCTAAAAGATCCCAAGCATCCCTACACGATCGGATTGATTAATTCCATCCCGAAAATTGAAGAGGACCTGGACCGACTCTACTCGATTCCAGGCAATGTTCCGATTCCGGGATCTCTAACTGTAGGCTGCCGTTTCGCTCCCCGTTGTGAACATGTAACGGACAAGTGTCGAAGCCACATGCCCAAGCTAACCGAAGTAAGTGAAGGTCACTTAGCTCGCTGTTGGTTGCACCAATAAGCAGATAGATAAATCTTTCACTTATTTCTATCGATCCAGAAAGGAGCATGCAAGTGGCAGAAGAACTTCTTACAGTCAAAAACCTCAAGAAATACTTCCCGATCACTGGCGGTATTTTTGCCAAGGAAGTGGGGCAAGTAAAAGCAGTAGACGATGTTTCCTTCAGTGTGAACAAGGGAGAAACATTAGGACTCGTTGGCGAGAGCGGCTGTGGTAAATCAACGACGGGCAGATCCATTCTTCGGTTAATTGAACCTACAGCAGGTGAAATTGTATTCGAGAATAAAAATTTGATGAAGATGGGCGGAAGTGAACTCAGACAGATTCGCAGAGACTTGCAGATCGTCTTTCAGGATCCCTTCGCTTCCTTAAATCCTCGTCACAATGTTGAGAAGATTCTGGAAGAACCGTTAATCGTACATGGAATTGGCAGCAGCAGTGAACGGGTGAAGCGAGTTCATGAACTGCTCGAGGTAGTCGGTTTGTCCAGCTATCATGCTAAACGATATCCGCATCAGTTTAGCGGTGGTCAGAGACAGCGGATCGGAATCGCCAGGGCTTTAATGACAAACCCCAAATTAATCGTAGCGGACGAGCCTGTGTCTGCACTTGATGTGTCCATCCAGTCTCAAGTACTTAACTTAATGCAGGACCTCCAAAAAGAATTTGGGCTTACATACCTATTTATTGCTCATGACCTTAGTGTAGTTAAGCATATAAGTGATCGTGTAGGGGTAATGTACCTCGGCCGGATGGTTGAGTTGGCAGATAAAACTTCACTGTATGCTGATCCGAAGCATCCCTATACACAAGCATTGCTTTCTGCTGCACCGAACCCAGATCCTGACATCAAGCGAGAGCGAATTATTTTACAGGGTGATGTGCCCAGTCCGGCCAATCCGCCATCTGGCTGCACATTCCACACCCGCTGTGCCCAAGTAATGGACGTATGCAGAAGTGAAAGACCTGTATTCAACAGTGTTGGAGACAACCACTTCGTTGCATGCCATTTATACAACCAATAAGGGAGCGTGCCATGCACCTGATAAAGGGGTGATGTTTTCGTAAAGCTAACTAGCCTTTTATCAAATATTTAAAGATCCAAGGGGGAGATTCATTCATGAAAAAGAAACAAGTGCTTGGAACAGCGCTTACTAGTGCAGTAGCTGTTTCAATGGTTCTCACTGGTTGCGGTGGTTCTCAACCAGCTCAAAAGCCTGCCGAAACTCCGGCTCAAACAACTCAACCTGCGGCTGAACCTGCGAAAGCAGGGCCTAAGAAGTTAATTTATGCTCGTGGCGGCGATTCCGTATCGCTTGACCCGATTGCCGTTACAGACGGTGAGTCTTTCCGTGTAACTGACAACGTGCTTGAAACATTGGTGAAATACAAAGAAAACAATACGGAAGTTGTTCCTGGTCTTGCGGAGAGTTGGGAAATTGCTCCAGATGGCAAAACCTATACATTTAAACTTCGTCAAGGAGTTAAATTCCATGACGGAACGGACTTCGATGCAGAAGCAGTTGTGTTCAACTTCGAACGCTGGATGGATCCGAACAACCCGCTTCACCAAAAAGGCAAATTTGAATACTACAACGACATGTTTGGTGGCTTGAAAGGCGATGAAGGCCATGTTATCGACTCTGTCAAAGCTGTCGACAAACAAACGGTTGAATTCAAATTGAAGCGTCCTGTATCTCCATTCCTGAACAACCTTGGTATGTCTACCTTTGCGATTGCTTCTCCGACAGCGTTGAAAGAAAGCAAGGACAAATTCGGTGAGAAACCAGTAGGTACTGGCCCGTTCAAGTTTATTGAGTGGAAGCGTGAAGACTCTATCACTCTCGAGAAAAACCCTGACTATTGGAACAAAGGACTGCCTAAACTTGATCAGGTGGTATTCAAGGTCATTCCAGACAACTCTGCTCGTTTGACAGCGCTGATCAACGGAGAGGTTGACGTGCTCGAAGGTATGAACCCGGATGATGTTCAATCTGTGAAGGAGAACGCAGAGTTGCAACTACTCACTCGTCCTTCCATGAACGTTGGTTACCTCGGCTTTAACGTAGAGAAGAAGCCATTGAATGACCCGAAAGTTCGTCAAGCGTTGAGTCATGCAATCAATAAAGCTGGTATCATTGAAGCGTTCTTTGCAGGAATGGCGCAACCAGCAACCAACCTGCTTCCTCCAAGCCTCTGGGGCTACAATGACAGCATCCAGGATCGTGAATACAACCTGGATAAAGCAAAACAATTGTTGGCTGAAGCAGGCTATCCAAATGGTTTCAAATTAGAGTTCTTGGCAATGCCAGTTGCTCGTCCATACATGCCAAACGGTCAAAAAATTGCGGAAGCCATTCAACAGGATCTCAAGAAAATCGGTGTTGAAACGAAAATCGTCAGCTACGAGTGGGCGACTTACCTGGAAAAAACCAAAAATGGTGAGATGGAACTCTTCTTGCTTGGTTGGACGGGTGACAACGGTGACCCAGACAACTTCCTGGGAACACTTCTTAACAAAAACAACATCGGTGGTAACAACCGCTCCCGCTATGCAAGCGAAGAAGCTAGCAAAGTGTTGATCGCAGCACAGTCTGAGCCAGATCAAGCAAAACGCACAGAGCTTTACAAACAAGCACAAGAAATCATCTTCAAAGATGCACCATTGGTACCGATGATCCACTCTACACCACCACTTGCAGCAAAGAAAAATGTTGTAGGTTATGTACCACACCCAACTGGATCTGAAAGTTTGGAAAATGTAGAATTACAATAGTTTTGCCTTAATAGCTACCAGAGTCAGGGGTAAGATGAGGTCCTCTCCTCTTCTTGCCCCTCTCGCTTTAAAAGAAGAATTTTTGTTGGACCCCATCCGACGACAGCGATAGCTACAGTCGGGTGGGAAAAAATACATAGCTATCTTGTTACCATTTGGAGAAGAAAGTGAGGCGCTTGACTTGCTAGCCTACACCATTCGTCGCATTCTTATGCTTATCCCCGTACTAATCGGAATGTCAATCATCGTATTCTCCATCATTCATGCCATCCCAGGGGATCCGGCACAGATGATTTTGGGGGAAAAAGCAAGTCCTGAATCAATTGCTACACTCCGAGCACAATTGGGTTTAGATAACCCGTGGTACATTCAATATTTTGATTTTATCAAAGCTGTTGTTTCAGGTGACCTTGGACAATCGCTATTGACCAAAGCGGCTATCTCAGATGAAATCCCACGCTATTTGGCAGCGACAGCAGAATTGACAGTAGTCAGTATGTTGATAGCTGTGTTCATTGGGGTGAACGCGGGAATTATTTCTGCATGGAAGCAGAATTCCTGGTTTGACTACATTTCTATGCTTGTCGCACTGATTGGTGTTTCTATGCCTGTATTCTGGCTTGGTTTGATGGAACAGTGGTTTTTTGCACAAGAATTAAAGTGGCTACCATCTATTGGACGTGACAATCCGCGTGATCCTGTAGAAGCAATCACGCACTTCTATATAATCGATACCATCTTGCAAAGCAGATGGGATCAGTTCAAGGACGTAGTGGAGCATTTGATCCTTCCTGGCATTGCTCTTGGAACCATTCCGATGGCAATCATTGCTCGTATTACTCGTTCTTCCATGCTTGAGGTGATGCGTTCCGATTACATTCGCACCGCGCGTGCCAAAGGCTTGGGGCAATTCTTCGTGGTGTACAAGCATGCACTCAAAAATGCTTTTATCCCTGTTTTGACGATTATCGGTTTGCAAACGGGGTTGCTCTTGGGTGGTGCCATTTTGACTGAAACGATCTTTGGCTGGCCAGGGGTAGGACGCTACATTTATACAGCGATCGGAAACCGTGATTATCCGGTCATTCAGTCAGGCATTCTGGTCATAGCCACGATTTTCGTATTGATCAATCTAATCGTCGACTTACTGTATGCGTATGTTGATCCGCGCATCAAATACCGCTAAGGAGGAATTAAGACATGGCAGAACTTGCACCAAAAATTGAACCTGCTATAGCCACTCCGTCAGTCGAAAAAGTCTCCTCACCATGGCGAGATGCGTGGAAGACTTTTCTCAAAAATAAAATGGCGATTGCCGGCGTAGCGATTATTATCTTCTTTGTCCTGATTGCGATCTTTGCTCCGGTTATTACTCAGTATCCTTATGACGAAGGTAATCTGATGGACAAGAACAAGCCGCCTTCTGCGGAACATTGGTTTGGCACCGATTATAACGGGCGTGACCTGTTCACACGTGTCATTTATGGTGCTCGCATTTCCTTATGGGTAGGGACATTCTCCGTACTCGGTTCCATTGTTGCAGGTACATTCCTCGGCTTGTTGGCAGGATTTTACGGCAGATGGGTTGATATGTTGATCTCTCGCTTTTTTGATATCATGCTTGCGTTCCCGAGTATTCTTCTTGCGATTGCCATCGTATCCATTCTCGGGCCATCACTGTCAAATGCGTTGCTTGCCATAGCCATCATAAACATTCCGACTTATGGGCGACTGGTTCGCTCCAAAGTATTGAGTTTAAAAGAAGAAGAATACGTCATGGCGGCACGGGCGATGGGGATGAAGGATTCTCGCATCTTGCTTCGCCACATTTTACCGAACAGCATTGCTCCTGTTATTGTTACGGGGACACTCGGTATCGCCACGGCGATTATTGAAGCAGCGGCTCTTGGGTTCCTTGGACTGGGGGCACAGCCACCAGAACCGGAGTGGGGAAAAATGCTTGCGGATTCTCGTGAGTATATTCAAAAGGCTCCGTGGACGGTTATTTTCCCAGGTCTGTCGATCATGCTTACAGTGTTAGGTTTTAACCTGATTGGAGACGGATTGCGGGATGCCCTCGATCCACGGATGAAAAACTAATCTTCGGTAAGTAAACAAGCAGCCCTTTTCCTTAGACAGGAAGAGGGCTTTTGACAGTTGGAGAAACATTTTTCTCCACAAAGGGTCGCAGGATGGAATGGAATTCGACCGGTTTTTTGGTAACGATCTGATGACTGACGTCAGGGATCATGTGTAGAGTCGGGTGTTGCAGGTTCTTTTCAAGGATTCGGGCATACTGGTGCATCAGATCGTCTTTCTCACCGTAAAGCAGAGCGACAGGTACAGTAATCTGCTGGAGTAGTTCCGTACAGTGATAATGATGGCCAGCAAGGTACAATTGATGAAGGGTATGGGGGTCTGTACGTTCTGCATGACGGGTCCATTGAGTACGGAGAGTAGAATCTTCTAGATGGCCCGAGCTAATGGATCTGGCAAGTACATGTATCCCGTTCAGTGCGGCTAGTGATTGGGCTATGACAAACTTGCTGTGAAGATAGAGATTGCTGACCTCGGAGAAACTGCCGATGAGAATGGCACAGCTAGCTTTTCCGGGGTAGCGCAGGAGATAGTCAAGCACAATGGAGCCGCCTTGAGAGTACCCGCACAGGCAAAACGACTCTAGTTCCAATAAAGTAATCAACTCATCTAGGTCATCTGCAAGCGTTTGCATAGTTAATTCACCACGTACAGGAGTGCTGGAGCCGTGTCCTCGCAAGTCGGGAATGATCAACCTGAATTCATTCGCAAGAGGTAGCTGAAAATGAAAGTTAACATGTCCAATCAGAGGAGCATGAATGAACACAATTGGTTTCCCTTTCCCTTGATCCAGATAGGACATCACGGCCACATCCCGCAATCGAATTTGTTTCATTTTTTTCACCTCATCCACTATTATTGGGTAGAGGGGCGGGAAAACTTGCATTTGATCTTCTCTTTTTACAGAAGTCGTGTTATTCTCCCCAAAGAAGCTGTTTTTCCATCCATTGGCAAAGGTTAGGTGAACCACATGTCTCGCATCAATCAACTGTATACGTACATGGAAAATACGCAATTAGATGCTTTGATCGTTATGTTACCGAAACATGTCTACTATTTGACCGGGTTTTACAGTGATCCACATGAACGTTTTATGGGGCTGGTACTGGTTAGAGGGGAAGAGCCTGCTCTGATCGTCCCGGCACTGGATAAAGAGGCAGCATACGCAGCTACAAAAATGGAAAATATCTTTACGCATACAGATACGGACAATCCTTACGAGGTTCTTCGGAAGGTGATTCCTTCTACGTGCAAGCGGATTGGACTCGAGAAGGATTATGTAACGGTCAATCGATACGAAGCCATGCGAAGTGCACTGGATGTTGCCGAGATGGTCGACATTGAGGAGCCTCTGAAAAAAATGCGCATGATCAAAAGTCCGGAAGAGGTTGTTCGGATCAAAAAAGCGATTGAAGTCATCGAAGAAGTGCTGAGAAGAGGCATTCAGAAAGTTCAGGTTGGGGTAACCGAAATCGAGATCGTTGCAGAACTCGAATACCAGATGAAAAGATTGGGTGCGGAAGGCCCTTCCTTCTCGACAATGGTGTTGGCAGGAGAAAAATCTGCACTACCTCACGGCAAACCGGGTGATCGGAAAATCCAGGCTGGTGAGTTGCTGCTGTTTGATCTCGGTGTGTACATGAATGGGTATGCCTCTGATATCACTCGCACATTTGCTGTCGGTGACGTAAATGATCAGCTAAAAGAGATTTATCACACCGTACTTGCCGGAAATCTCGCCGGGCTGGAAGCAATTCGTCCAGGGGTGACACTAGCAAGTGTCGATCTTGCTGCTCGTGACGTGATTGCTTCCAAAGGATATGGGGAATATTTCATGCATCGATTGGGCCATGGATTGGGTCTGGATGTTCATGAGTATCCATCGATTCATTCCGAGAATATGGATCTGCTCCATGCAGGCATGGTCTTTACGGTGGAGCCGGGGGTATACGTTTCTGGAACAGGCGGTGTAAGGATTGAAGATGACGTTCTCGTTACGGAGAATGGTGTAGAAGTCCTGACTACTTTCCCGAAAGAGTTAACGGTAATTGGATAAAAATCATGATGGCTCTCGCCTTGTGCGGGAGCTTGTTTTTTTTCGAAAAAGAAAAAATCCAGTCGATAAAGAGACCAGATTTCATTACTGTCTATTTAATTGTTCTACTGCTGTTTCAACATGAAACAGTCGTTTATTCAAGGCAGCAATTTCATCGTCTTTTCGATCTAATTTTTTGTCAATTCGAATGAGCATGCCCATAATATCCTTTGGCTGATTATCTTCCAATCGCAGAACGGCCTGCTTTATTTCTTCCTGACCGGCTTCCAGTCGTTGAATGCTTTGTTCGAGGTTATCCTGTCTCTGATCCATACGTTGGAAGCCTTGTTCAAGGTTACCCTGTCGTACTTCTAGTGATTTAATACCCTGTTCGACGTTGTCTTGTTGCACTCCGAGCGATTTCATCTCTTGCTCAAGAGTATCCTGCCGCTGTTCCATACGTTGGAAACCCTGTTCAAGATTGCCCTGTCGTACTTCTAGTGATTTAATACCCTGTTCAAGGTTGTCTTGTCGTACCCCTAGCGATTTCATCTCTTGTTCAAGAGTATCCTGCCGCTGTTCCATACGTTGGAAGCCCTGTTCAAGGTTGTCTTGTCGAACTCCAAGCGATTTCATCTCTTGTTCAAGAGTATCCTGCCGCTGTTCCATACGTTGGAAGCCCAGTTCAAGGTTGCTTTGTCGAACTCCAAGCGATTTCATCTCTTGCTCAAGAGTATCCTGCCGCTGTTCCATACGTTGGAAGCCCTGTTCAAGGTTGCTTTGTCGAACTCCAAGCGATTTCATCTCTTGCTCAAGATTATCCTGCCGCTGTTCCATATGTTGGAAGCCCTGTTCAAGGTTGCTTTGTCGAACTCCAAGCGATTTCATCTCTTGCTCAAGATTATCTTGCCGCTGCTCAAGCCGATGAATGCCTTGCTCTAGCTTATCCTGCCGCTGTTCCAATCTTTCTTGACCTTGCGCTAGCTTCTGCTGACCGTCTTTTACAATGGTAACATCGGAGTGCAGTAATTTAATTTCATCAAGAATTTGTTCCAAAATTTTCTCCAACAACCGAACACCTCACTCTCACTTACAAGTATACAAGATGATAGAGCTCTTTTAAAATTTTTATCAAGGAAATCAATGTTTTTCTTTTTGCTTGTAACAAAAGGAACCGATGCTGCATCTAAAAGATGAAGCAAACAGGATCGCTCACGGAAAGGAGTGGAAGAGGCGGGAAATGGATGAATTCTATAAGCTGGAAAAATCGCCTGATGTACTTCTGGATGAGCTAATGGAAAAATACGGTACCAAAGTGCTTCGGCTTGTTTATTTTTTTGTGAAGGACCAAAGTATTGCAGAGGATATTACACAAGAAGTGTTCTTGAAGGTGTTCCGACGGATTGATACTTTCCGAGGTGATAGTGCTATACAGACATGGATCTATCAAATTGCGGTTAACGAGAGTAAAGGATATTTGCGTTCCTGGTCGTTTCGCAAGATATTTCCCTCCTGGGATCTGCAACGAGAGAGTGAAACAACCGTAGAAACTGAAGCTATGCAGAGGGTGGATAAGGAGACCATTGTCCATCAGGTTTTGAAACTGCCTGCAGTGTATCGTCAAATTATTGCTTTGCACTATTATGCAGACATGTCCATTGAAGAGGTAGCATTGGTTCTACAGGTGTCACAAGGAACGGTTCGTACCAGATTGCATCGAGCACGTCAAAAGTTGAGAGGACATTTGGAAAAGGAGGGGATTACATGGACATCGAGAGACAGCTACAGGAATTAAAGCAGGTGGCAGATCGAACTGTTTTGTCCGGGTTGGAAGTGGATGTCGCATTTCGCTCCCGTGTAAAACAAAAGCTTGCAACTACATCTCGTCAAAACAAGAGGTGGAATCTGGTTGTTCTGGGACTTATCGCAGCGTTTATCTTCTTGTTTGCATTCACTAATTTAATCAGTCCATCCAGTCTTTCCCTTATCTCCAAACCATTTCCTGATCGGTCGAATGCTTCTGGTAGATGGGAACTTTCTAAGGAACAGTCAGGTACCTCAGACGGCAAAGCATTCAACTATCTGGGCGAAAAGCCGGTGAGGATCATGACCACTGATCTTTACGAAGACCAGGGACAAAAAACGATCTGGCTGTTGGACGGTCCAATTAAATCTGGTGAGCGAGTGCAAATCATTGGTACAAAGGATTCAGGGGAACAGGCAAATCTGGGATCGTGGACTGTAGGAGAAGCGTTATTCGATGCGACAGGGCATTTTCCCTCCAGCATTGCACTTCCTTCGCCTGGTGTTTGGAAACTGGACGTAATGACCAGCAATGGTTCGTTAGGCTCGGTTACAGTACAAGTAAATGCAGGGGTTGCTCCTTATAGTGAATGGCTGGAGGATCTTATCGTTTCATACATTCAAAGTGACCAGGAGTTTGGATGGATCGGGCAGCCCAGGTTTGCCAGTATTGATATGTTTGGCGTATATGGTCCAAGTGCTGATCAGAAATATGTGTACGCCTGGGTGCTGGTAGAGTCATACAAACAAGAAAATGGCAACCTTGTGCAAGAAGCGGGGTGGAGCTTCCCTGCGAAGTTCGTTGTTGACTATGTAAATGGAGACTATCGAGTAACCAAAATGGAAGCACCAAGCGATGGCAGTGAATACTGGCCTAGTATCGAGCAAATCTTCCCGACGAAATATCACAAAACCATTAAAGAGAAAACCGGAAACGTAGCTGAGCTGCAAAAACAGATTGTAAAAAAGGCACAAGACTTTTTTTCGCAGAAGAAATAAGCGAATAATATCACAGAAGAATGAAGTAAGTTAATAGCATATAGAAGGTATAAAAGAAAACAGGATGCTGTCAAAGTTGCATCCTGTTTTAGCGTTCTTCCTTATTCAGTTGGAGTAGTGGACTCTTTTATGTTTTCCAATAGCAGGCCTTTTGGCTCTAAATATCCAAACCCGTATTCATCACCTGACTCAATTCGCAAGGAAGCATTGGTCAATGGAATGATGGCAGCGTGCGTATTTGGATAGTTGATGACGGTTGCTGGTGATTGAACCAGTTTCTCTATCAATGCCACATCCGCAGTCAAGGTTGTGGTGCGGATAATGGCTGCATGCGGAAACCCGATAGGAGATGGGCGGCGCTTGTCATATTGGATAAACCAAGGCAAATGACCGAATGAGCCAACCATACGAAAACTTACTGTTTCACCCGTAGGATCGACAATGTGTTGCACCGGTGTTTCCTGCACAGGATAACCTTCTGCTTGCAACGTGCTGCTCACTCGATCCAACTCGTCCGTTTCAAGTACAAATGTATGGAATCCGTCTCCATGTTCTTCCAGATAGGTTTTAAGAGCTTGACCACCTTCTGTTTGGGTGACGAGTTCTTCATTTTCAATATAAGCGACTTCCAAAAATCCGCCGCCAGTGAAAGGGTAAATCCGGGTGGCAACTCCGGGAAAAGACGCTCCGGTCGCTACTAAAGAATAACCACGTTCTGCAGTTAGATATTTATGTACTTCCTCTGGTTGCGAGGTTACGTATACGAGACGGTCTAATTGAAACATACAATCTCTCCTTTAGCGGATTTCATTACAATATCTTGCAATATTTGATCATTAGTACCAATCTAACATATCTTACTAGTAGTTGCGATACCTTCTCGTTAATTGAATCGTTGGTTGCTACAGGTTTCAAGCTTTGTTATACTAAATTCTAGTGCATTTTTTCGGAGGATGTCCACAGCCTGTGGGAGGGAATAATATTATGGATCGCCGTGAAAGACAAAAAAAAATTCGCAACTTCTCAATCATTGCTCATATTGACCACGGGAAATCGACTCTGGCAGACCGAATTCTCGAGCTTACCGGAGCGTTGAGTGAGCGAGAAATGGAAGCCCAGTTCCTTGATACAATGGACTTGGAAAGAGAACGTGGGATTACCATCAAACTGAATGCTGTACAATTGAAGTACAAAGCGAAAGATGGAGAAGACTATATTCTTCATTTAATTGATACGCCAGGACACGTCGACTTTACGTATGAGGTTTCACGCAGCTTGGCTGCCTGTGAAGGAGCATTGCTTGTCGTCGATGCAGCACAAGGGATTGAAGCGCAAACGCTAGCTAACGTTTACCTGGCACTGGATAATAACCTTGAAATTATCCCGATCATCAACAAGATCGATTTGCCAAGTGCGGAACCAGAACGTGTCAAACAGGAAGTAGAAGATGTCATTGGGCTTGATGCAAGTGAGGCATGTCTCACTTCTGCTAAAGCAGGTATCGGGATTCAGGATGTACTGGAAGCAGTTGTACAAAAAGTTCCTGCCCCTGAAGGTGACCCGGATGCACCGTTGCAAGCGCTGATCTTTGACTCATACTTTGATCCATATCGCGGGGTAATTGCCTCTGTTCGTATCGTCAATGGTACGGTACGCAAGGGTATGAAGATCCGCATGATGGCAACAAACAAGACGTATGAAGTAACAGAAGTAGGGACATCTACCCCTCGTCAGACACCAACAGATGAGTTGACAGTTGGTGATGTAGGATATGTAGCAGCAGCCATCAAAACAGTGGGCGATACTCGTGTGGGTGATACGATTACGGATGCAGCACGTCCGGCAGCCGAACCACTTCCAGGTTATCGAAAAATTAACCCGATGGTATTCTGCGGTCTCTATCCGATTGATACGAGCGAATATAACGATTTGCGTGATGCGCTTGAGAAGCTTCAGTTGAATGATGCTTCCTTGCAGTTCGAACCGGAGACGTCACAAGCGCTTGGATTTGGTTTCCGTTGTGGTTTTCTTGGACTTCTCCATATGGAAATCATCCAGGAGCGTATTGAGCGTGAATTTAATATTGATCTGATTACAACAGCACCAAGCGTTATCTATCGTGTCACTCAGACGAATGGCGAGGTTATTGAGATTGACAACCCTTCCAAAATGCCTGAAGTACAAAAAATCGATATGATTGAAGAGCCGTATGTGACGTCTACCGTCATGGTTCCAAAAGATTATGTTGGTGACGTGATGCAGTTATGCCAAGGCAAACGTGGGGACTTCCTCGATATGCAGTACCTTGGGGAAAATCGTGTGCAATTAAAGTACGATATGCCGCTTTCTGAGATCGTATATGACTTCTTTGACCTTCTGAAGTCTGGTACTCGTGGTTATGCTTCCTTCGACTATGAGATGGCTGGATATAAAGCTTCCAAGCTGGTGAAGATGGACATTCTTCTAAATGGGGAAGTAGTTGACGCTTTATCCTTTATCGTTCACAAAGACACTGCATATCAACGTGGAAAAGTCATTTGTGAGAAGTTGAAAGAACTGATTCCTCGTCAACAATTCGAGGTTCCAATTCAGGCAACAATCGGTCAAAAAGTAGTGGCACGTGAAACCATCAGTGCCATGCGCAAGAACGTACTTGCAAAATGTTATGGCGGTGACATCAGCCGTAAACGTAAGCTTTTGGAGAAACAAAAAGAGGGTAAAAAGCGGATGAAGGCAGTTGGGTCCGTTGAAGTTCCACAAGAAGCATTCATGGCGGTACTCCGCATGGACGATAAGAAATAGAGAGCCCTTTTTCAGGGGCCCAGCCAACACCAGCCATAGCGCAAAATTGGATGGGTAAAGTTACGACCTGGCGAAATCACGTCAGGTCGTCTATTTATGTTTATTCGTGAACCTACTATGAAAGGGTAAGGAGGGAAGAAAATGCCCCCAAAGTCCGTTTATTTGCACATCCCGTTTTGTACCAACAAATGCTACTACTGTGACTTTAATTCGTTTGTGACCAGCAACCCGCAGATCATTTGGGATTATCTAGAAGCCTTGCAGGAGGAGATGAAGCGGACGTTTGAGCTAACACCACCCGATTCAATTGATACCATTTTTGTTGGCGGTGGCACTCCGACTTACTTGAATCTGGAGCAGATGCGTTATTTCCTGGAAACAGTGGAGAAGCATCTCGGGAAGCATCTGAGTGATCAGCTAGAGTTTTCGATGGAAGCCAATCCCGGCACGACGGATATCGAGAAGCTGAAGCTGATGCGCTCATTTGGAGTCAATCGATTAAGCTTTGGTGTGCAATCGTTTGATGATGAGTTGTTGAAGCGAATTGGCCGCATTCACGACGCTGCCAATGTCTATCAAAGTGTTGATAATGCCGTACAAGCGGGTTTTTCCAACATATCCATTGATTTGATTTTCGGCTTGCCTGACCAAACTGTAGAGCAATTCCAAACAACAATAGACAAGGCAATGCAACTGCCACTCTCCCATATTTCCAGTTATGGATTAAAGGTCGAGGAAAACACGGTATTCCATACGCTCTATCAAAAAGGCCAATTGCCACTGCCAACAGAAGAGGCAGAGTTGGAAATGTACCTGCTTTTGATCGATTCTCTGCAAAAGCATGGCTTTCATCAATATGAAATCAGCAACTTTGCCAAAGCGGGAAAAGAAAGCAGACACAACTCGACCTACTGGCTGAACAATGATTATTACGGATTAGGTGCAGGTGCACATGGTTATTGCAACGGAGTGCGACACGTCAATGCTGGACCGCTTGCGAAATACGTAGAGATGGCGCAGCAAGGCCTTCCTCGTGTAGATGAATTCACGGTGCCTTCGAATGAAGCGATGGAAGATCAGCTTATTCTCGGTCTGCGTCTCATCCGAGGGGTTGAACTTGCAAGATTTGAACAACGTTTTGGCTGTACGGTTGAAAATGAGTTTGGCTCAATCGTGAGGGAAGAAATCGACAAAGGAATGCTGGAAATAAAAGATGGATTCTTGCGTTTAACCAAAAAGGGCCTTCCTCTGGGAAATGAAGTCTTTGCCCGTTTCCTGCGTGAAGAGTAGAAACGAAGCTTTTTTTTGCGAGATTCATTGCGATTTTCACCGAGAGACATTGACAAATGAATCGCCAATTGATAATTTAATTATAGAATTTAGCACTCAACAATAAAGAGTGCTAACAAGGGGAGGCGAAAGAACTGATGTTGTCTGACCGTCAACGTTTGATTTTGAATGCGATTGTAGATAATTACATTCATTCGGCCGAACCTGTTGGCTCTCGAACTCTTTCCAAACGGGAAGAAGTGGGCTTCAGTTCTGCAACCATCCGCAATGAAATGGCTGATTTGGAAGAGCTGGGGTATTTGGAACAGCCGCATACTTCTGCAGGGCGAGTCCCTTCGACCAAAGGGTACCGCTTCTACGTTGATAATCTGATTCAACCAAAGGATGTCAACCAGATTGAAGTAGCCAACCTCAAATCAATTTTTGCCGATCGGATTTTTCACTTTGAGCAGACGATCGAACATACGGCATCGATTTTGTCTCAAATGACTAACTACACGTCGATTGCTCTCGGCCCTGAGATCTTCGAACATCGCTTGAAGCATATTCAGATTGTACCGTTAAGTGAAAGTCAAGCGGTTGCGATTATCGTTACTCATACGGGACGGGTAGAGAATAAGGTGTTTAATTTGCCAGCGGAAATCAGCAGCTCCGAAATGGAGAAGCTGGTTAATATCCTGAACAGCAAACTACAGGATGCACCTCTCTGGCAATTGCGCCAACGTCTGTATGATGAAGTAGCGCAAGAGATGCGCCGTCATGTAGAGCAGTATGAAGAGATGCTTTACATGATTGAACAGACGTTTACGAACGAAGCAGCAGACCGTGTTTTCTTGCATGGTGCGACGAAAATCATGAACCAGCCGGAATTCCGTGACGTCGAGAAGGTCAAAGATATTCTGGAGCTACTCGAGCAGAATCAACAGTTGGTAAATCTGTTTAATAACGCTGAGGGGCTCACAATCCGAATCGGACAAGAGAATGCGGCAGATGCCATGAAAAATTGCAGTATCATCACCACCTCCTATTATCTGGAGGGAAAACCAGTCGGAGCCATTGGAATTTTAGGACCGACACGGATGGAGTACGGCAAGGTGATTTCTGTGTTGAATTACCTGGCACAGGGTCTATCACAGGTTTTGACTACCCAATTCAAAAAGTGAATGAGGCAGGGATTTCCCTGCTTACATAAAGCAAAAACCAACGAGCAATCACCCAACTGATTGAAAGAAGGGGAAAGCTCGAATGGCAGGAGGTTATTTGTTTGGCGGAAGACAAGTCTACAACTGAACTTCACGATGAAAATGCGAAGGAAACGAACGACGATCATATGGAAGCAACAGAAGCTGCAACTGCTACAGTAGAAGGCAGCGAACTAGACCATTGGAAAGCACAGGCAGAAGAACATCAGAACCGTCTCTTGCGTACCTTGGCTGATATGGAGAACTTGCGTCGACGTGTGCGTAAGGAACAGGAAGATCTGGCGAAGTATGCTTCGCTAAAAGTGATTGAAAATCTGCTTCCTGCACTCGATAATTTCGAACGAGCACTGGCAGTAGACAAAGAGTCCCTAACCGTCGAATCTCTTTTGCAAGGGGTCAACATGGTTTATCGTCAAATGGTGCAGGTTTTCGAACAGGAAGGCTTGCAAAAAATTGAAGCGCAAGGCCAACCGTTTGATCCGCACAAACACCAAGCAGTGATGCAAGCAGATGACCCTGACTATGGATCTGGCATCGTCGTAGAGGAATTCCAAAAAGGCTACCAGTTCAAAGATCGTGTGGTTCGTCCTTCGATGGTTAAGGTAAATTCTTAATTTGCTTGCAAACTACCCAATATGAAGCAATTTCTTTTACTACTAATAGAATGATGGTATTTATAAGGAGGAAATGTAGCGATGAGTCGCGTGATTGGTATTGACCTTGGAACAACTAACTCTTGTGTAGCAATTATGGAGGGTGGCGAGCCAGTCGTTATCCCAAATCCAGAAGGAAACCGTACAACCCCATCTGTAGTCGCATTCAAAAATGGCGAGCGCATCGTTGGTGAAGCAGCGAAACGCCAAGCAATCACAAATCCTGACAACACAGTAATCTCAATCAAACGTTGGATGGGTACCAACCATAAAGAAACGTTGGAAGGCAAAGAATATACACCTCAAGAAGTTTCTGCCATGATTCTGCAAAAATTGAAATCTGACGCAGAAGCGTATCTCGGTCAACCGGTAACGCAAGCAGTTATCACAGTTCCGGCGTATTTCAATGACTCTCAACGTCAGGCTACCAAAGATGCTGGTAAAATTGCGGGTCTTGAAGTTCTTCGTATTGTAAACGAGCCAACTGCTGCAGCACTTGCATACGGTATGGAAAAAAATGAAGATCAAACTGTTCTTGTATATGACTTGGGTGGCGGTACTTTCGACGTTTCCATCCTCGAACTTTCTGAAGGTTTCTTTGAAGTAAAAGCAACTTCTGGTGATAACAAACTGGGTGGAGATGACTTTGACCAAGTAGTTATCGACTATCTTGTAAATGAGTTCAAAAAGGAAAACGGCATTGATCTTTCCAAAGATCGCATGGCGCTCCAACGCTTGAAAGATGCAGCAGAAAAAGCGAAGAAAGACTTGTCTGGTGTACTTACTACAACAATCTCTCTTCCATTTATCACGGCAGATGCAACAGGTCCAAAACACTTGGAGCTGAACCTGACTCGTGCGAAATTCGAAGAGCTTTCCGCTCATTTGGTAGAACGTACTATGGGACCTACTCGTCAAGCATTGCAAGACGCTGGATTGTCTCCTAATCAAATTGATAAAGTCATTCTTGTTGGTGGATCCAGCCGTATTCCAGCGGTTCAAGAAGCGATCAAAAAAGTATTGGGCCAAGAACCGCACAAGGGCGTAAACCCGGATGAAGTAGTTGCTCTTGGTGCTGCTGTTCAAGCAGGCGTACTGACTGGTGACGTAAAAGACGTCGTTCTTCTCGATGTAACTCCACTCTCTCTTGGTATCGAAACATTGGGTGGCGTATTCACAAGATTGATCGATCGCAATACAACTATCCCAACAAGCAAATCACAGGTGTTCTCTACAGCGGCTGACAGTCAAACGGCTGTAGATATCCACGTATTGCAAGGTGAGCGCCAAATGGCAGCGGACAATAAAACATTAGGCCGTTTCCAATTGACTGATATTCCACCAGCTCCTCGTGGAGTGCCACAAATCGAAGTATCATTTGACATCGATGCAAACGGTATCGTAAACGTACGTGCCAAAGATCTCGGAACTGGCAAAGAGCACCGTATTACCATCACTTCCAACTCTGGCTTGAACGATGCAGAGATCGAACGCATGGTAAAAGAAGCGGAACTCAATGCAGAAGCTGATAAACAACGCAAAGAAGCTGTTGAAATCCGTAACCAGGCAGACCAACTCGTCTTCACGACAGAGAAAACGTTGAAAGATCTCGAAGGCAAAGTTGATCAAGCTGACGTTGATAAAGCGAATGAAGCAAAAGAAAAAGTGAAAAAAGCACTCGAAGGCAACAATACAGAAGAAATCAAGAGCGCTACCGAGGAACTCACACAAATCGTACAACAGCTTTCCATGAAGTTGTATGAGCAAGCGGCTCAGGCACAACAAGCTGCTCAAGGTGCCGAGGCTCAACAAGGTGCTGGAGGACAAAGAGACAACGTAGTAGATGCAGACTATGAAGTTGTAGACGATAAAAAATAGGTAAGGAACCGAAACGGGAAGAAAGTCAAAGTCAGGGGTTGATGGCTTTGACTTTTTTTCGATGGTAGTTAAGGAATTTTTAAGTTTGGGGCCCCGCACGACGCGATCGATAGCTTGTGTCGGGTGGGTTATAGAGTCAGAGGGGAATGTCTCATTGATGCAATTGGCTCTGCATGCTATAGTTAACTTTGACTGTCTGGGATACGGGAGTGATTAAAGGTAATGAAACGTGATTATTATGAGGTCCTTGGGGTTGGAAAGGATGCGAGCGAAGACGATATCAAGAAAGCGTATCGCAAGCTGGCAAGACAGTACCATCCCGATGTAAATAAAGAAGAAAATGCGGAAGAGAAGTTCAAAGAAGTAAAAGAAGCATACGACGTGCTGTCTGATACACAGAAACGTGCCGGCTATGATCGATTCGGTCATCAGGACCCGAACCAGGGATTTGGTGGGGGCGGATTTGACCCGAACGGAATGGGTGGCTTTGGAGATATTTTTGATATGTTTTTCGGTGGTGGAGGAGGCAGACGTTCCAATCCGAATGCACCACGCAAAGGAGCAGACCTGCAATTCTCCCTGCAAATTGATTTCAAGGATGCCGTATTTGGCAAAGAAACAGATATCGAAATTCCACGTGAAGCGAACTGTGATACGTGCCATGGATCAGGAGCCAAGCCGGGAACAACACCGGAAACGTGTAAAACCTGTAACGGATCAGGGCAACAAGAAGTGGTGGCGAATACTCCGTTTGGTCGTATCGTAAACCGTCGTGCTTGTCAAACATGTGATGGCCGTGGAAAAGTAGTCAAAGAAAAATGTACACATTGCCGTGGAACAGGACGTGTGAAAATCCGTCGTAAGATCCACTTGAACATCCCTGCTGGTGTAGACGACGGAGCACAGCTTCGCGTATCTGGCGAGGGAGAAGCAGGTGTGAACGGTGGTCCGGCTGGAGACTTGTACGTCATCCTGCGAGTGAAGGATCACGAGTTCTTTGAGCGAGAAGGCAATGACATTTATTGTGAAATACCAATCAATTTTACCCAAGCTGCATTGGGAGACGAAATTGAAGTGCCTACGCTTGACGGGAAAGTGAAGCTCAAAATCCCTGCTGCGACTCAAACGGGAACTTACTTTAGAATTAGAGGCAAAGGGGTTCCGTACTTGCGCGGCAATGGAGTAGGGGATCAGCATATCAAGGTTCGAGTGGTAACTCCAACCAAGTTAACAGATAAACAAAAAGATTTGCTTCGTGAGCTTGCCTCACTAAGCGATGGAGCTCCATTAGAAATGCCGCATGAGGACGACAGTTTCTTCGGTAAGATGAAGCGGGCTTTTCGAGGAGAGTAATGGATAGCAGGTATTTTGGAAAAGTACGGGGGATGATCGAATTATGAAATGGTCAGAAATTTGTATCCACACGACGGCTGAAGCAGTAGATGCCGTTTCGAATTTGTTGTATGAAGCGGGTGCTAACGGGGTGGTTATCGAAGACCCAGAGGTGTTGCACCGTGAATGGGATACGAAGTTTGGAGAGATCTATCACTTGTCCCCCGACGATTTTCCTGCCGAGGGAGTCTACGTGAAAGGGTATCTTCCTGTTAACAGCTACCTCGGCGAGACAGTAGAAGCACTAAAGGTTGGACTGAATGAACTTTTGCTGTATGGACTGGAGCTTGGCAAAGGTACCATTACGACAACTGAAGTGCATGAAGACGAATGGGCAACTGCTTGGAAAAAATATTACAAGCCGGTCACCGTTTCTGAGCGAATCACGATTACGCCGGTATGGGAAATGTATGAGCCGAAGAATGAAGACGAGCTGATCATTGAAATGGACCCTGGCATGGCATTCGGGACAGGTACACATCCGACAACGGTACTGTGTATTCGTGCTATCGAAAAATATCTCAAGCCAGGAGACCGTGTGTATGATGTGGGAACGGGTACGGGGATTCTAAGTATTGCGGCAGCGAAATTGGGAGCTAGCAGTATTCTTGCCATGGACTTGGACGAGATTGCCGTTCGTTCTGCCCAAGAGAATATCAAGATCAATAAATGCAGTGACGAAATACAGGTGAAGCAAAATAATCTGTTGGACGGTATTTCCGATCAAGTGGAAGTGGTCGTTGCCAACATCCTAGCAGAAGTCATCTGCCGTTTCACTGACGATGTGGCACGAGTTCTGCTGCCAGAAGGGACATTCATTGCATCTGGTATTATCAAAGCGAGAGAAGACGACGTCAAAGCAGCTCTCGCCAAATCTCAGCTCGAAGTCATCGAGACGGTTCACATCGATGATTGGGTAGCTATTATCGCCAAAAAACGGGCATGACGTATTTGACCAAAACATAGTAGAATAGTGAGGTTGCGTATCTATGCAACGATATTTTGTTGAGCCTCACCAGATGTCTGATCGAGAAGTAATCATCACGGGTGACGACGTTCATCATATTGTTAAGGTGATGCGTCATTCCGTTGGAGATTCGATTCTTGTAAGTAATGGAGAAGGACGTGCTGCACTGGCACGTCTTACGCTGTTGAATGCGGGAGAAGTTCGTGCTGACATCGTGGAAGAAAGAAACGAGGTTCGAGAGTTGCCCATCCGGGTTACCATCGGACAAGGATTGCCAAAAGCAGATAAACTGGAGTGGATTATTCAGAAAGGAACAGAGATGGGGGCGTATGCATTCCAGCCGTTTTCTTCTGAGAGAACCATCGTCAAGCTCGATGAGAAAAAAGAGGGCAAGAAGCTGGAACGTTGGCAAAAAATTGCCAAAGAAGCGGCCGAACAAGCCCATCGTCATATCCTGCCCAAGGTTTTGAATCCTACTTCATTTAAAAATCTGTTGGCTTCATCCGAATCGTACTCAACTCGTCTGATTGCCTATGAGCAAGAGACATCGGTACGACTGAAAGATGTTTGTGAAACCATCGCTCCGGGAGACTCCCTTCTTGTTCTGATCGGTCCAGAAGGTGGATTTTCGGCAGACGAGGTAGCACTGGCGCAGGCAGCAGGTTTTGTATCTGTACAATTAGGTCCGAGAATTCTGAGAACCGAGACAGCAAGCCAATATGTGTTGGCTGCTCTTTCGTTTCATTTCGAATAGATCGTTCTATTGAATGGAATATACGAAAAACATCCAGACGTTTTTCACAGAAAGGAGGGGGAGCAATGAGTACAGTTGCTTTCCACACATTAGGCTGTAAAGTAAACAGCTATGAAACTGAAGCCATCTGGCAAATATTCAAGGCACAAGGCTATGATCGGGTCGATTTCGAGACGGAAGCTGCCGATGTGTACATCATCAATACATGTACCGTAACCAACACAGGAGACAAAAAAAGCCGTCAGGTCATTCGTCGTGCGATCAGGCGCAATCCAGAGGCAATTGTTGCCGTAACAGGTTGTTATGCACAGACTTCTCCTAATGAAATTGCCGACATTCCAGGCGTAGATATTATCGTTGGTACGCAGGGCCGAGAGCGTCTTGTAGAATATGTAGAACAGATTCAAGCGGAGCGTACACCGATTAACGCAGTAGGCAACATAATGAAAGCACGGGCGTTCGAGGAACTGGATGTCCCTTCCTTTACTGACAGAACGAGAGCTTCCCTCAAAATTCAAGAGGGCTGCAACAACTTCTGCACCTTCTGTATTATTCCTTGGGCTCGTGGACTCATGCGGTCACGCCAACCGGAAAGTGTCATCGAGCAAGCTCGGAAACTCGTTGCAGCAGGCTATCTGGAAATCGTATTAACAGGAATTCATACAGGAGGCTATGGTGAGGATCTAGAAGACTACAACTTAGCTAAGCTCCTGCGTGATCTCGAACAGGTGGAAGGGCTCAAACGCATTCGCATCAGCTCGATTGAAGCAAGCCAAATCACTGATGAAGTGATCGAGGTTATCAATAACTCTGAAAAGGTATGCCGCCACTTGCACGTTCCTCTCCAGGCAGGCGATGATGAAGTATTGAAGCGCATGCGCCGCAAATACACGACGCAAGAGTTCAAAGAGAAGATGGAAAAAGTTCGCCAAGCACTGCCAGGCGTAGCTTTAACTTCCGATGTGATTGTCGGTTTCCCAGGCGAAACGGACGAGCAATTCATGAACGGCTATCGGTTTATTCAGGAGATCGGCTTTGCTGAATTGCATGTGTTCCCTTATTCCATGCGTACCGGGACTCCTGCTGCTCGAATGACTGATCAAGTAGATGAAGAAGTGAAGAAGGACCGGGTTGCCAAGCTGATTGAACTCAGCAATGAGCTTTCCTTGAACTATGCCAAGGGTTATCTGGGTGATGTCCTTGAGGTAATTCCAGAGGGGCCGTACAAAGGAGACCCGAACAGCGGGTTCATCCAAGGCTATTCTGATAATTACCTGAATGTTGTTTTCGAAGGGACAGAAGAGATGATTGGCAAAGTGTGCAAAGTGAAGCTGGACAAAGCAGGTTCAGAATATTGCCATGGTACATTTGTCCGTGTCTTGGAAGAGGCAAAAGCAGTACGTGTTGAGGAATCTGCCGTATGATCGAAATTTCCGCTGGAGGAGTAGTCTATCGCCAAGAGAAAGATCAGCTTTACTTCTTGCTGATTGAAGATCGCTATGGAAAAATGACGCTAGCCAAAGGGAAATTGGAGCCCGGTGAAACACTGGAGGAAGCAGCGATCCGTGAAATTCTGGAGGAGACCAGTGTGCACGGAAAACTGATTAGCCCGATTGAGACCGTTTACTACATGTATAACCACCCCGTAACGGGCGAGAAGGTGAACAAGGAAGTACACTATTATCTGATCGAGGCTATGACAGAGGGTCTGACTGCTCAGATCGAGGAAATCCGTGCTGTTCATTGGTTCAAACCATTGGAAGCGTGGAAATTGCAACTCAAAAAAGGCTATAAAAATAATGAAAGTGTGCTGAAAAAAGCATTGACCCATTTCAAAATCGAGGTGTAACGAGATGAATCTGAGTCAATTCATTGATCATACGTTATTAAAACCTGATGCTACAGCCGCTATGATTGACAAACTTTGCGAGGAAGCGAAAGAGTACAAATTTGCCTCTGTTTGTGTGAACCCTACATGGATCAAACGTTGTGCCGCACATTTGGCTGGTACCGATGTGAAAGTGTGCACAGTGATCGGATTTCCACTGGGAGCAAATACGCCGGAAGTGAAAGCAGCTGAAACACGTGATGCGATTGCTAACGGTGCGACAGAAGTGGACATGGTGATCAACGTAGGCGCAATGAAATCAGGTGACCTTGATCTGGTGAAACGTGACATCCAGTCGGTAGTTGAGGCTTCTGGTGATGTGCTGGTCAAAGTGATTATTGAAACCGGTTTGCTCACTGATGAGGAAAAGGTGACAGCGTGTAACCTGAGTGTGCAAGCAGGCGCTGATTACGTGAAAACCTCTACGGGCTTTGGCCCTGGAGGAGCAACGGTAGAGGATATTGCTCTCATGCGCAAAACTGTAGGGCCTGACATTGGCGTCAAAGCTTCTGGTGGTGTACGTGACCGTGAAACATCCATTGCGATGGTGAATGCAGGTGCTACCCGTATTGGTGCAAGTGCTGGTATTGCCATCGTGTCGGGTGAGACTGCAAACGGTAGCGGGTACTAATATCACAACACCGATGATGGACAGAGAGTGAAGGTGACAAGCCTTCACTTTTTAAGTTTGGGGCCCCACCCGACGCCAGCGATAGCTTGTGTCGGGTGGGTTTTCATCGGATCAGCCGTTGCGTGATTTTACCGATTTGCGTGGCAAAGGGCAGGGCAACGAGTGAGCATACCAGATTGAAGATCGTTTGCGAGTGAGCAATCTGTATGGCAGGATCGGCCGTAAGCATTGCCGATATCTGGGCAAGACTAGAGAGAAATGGCAGAAAAAACAGTGCTCCTGCGACATTGAACAACGTATGCAGCCATGCGACCTGTTTGGAAGCCAGATTGGTTCCGATGCTCGCAATAAGGGCAGTAAAACAGGTGCCAATATTTGCCCCCAATACAATCGCAAGTGCCGTTTCCATCGTAAAGATTTGGTGCACCATCAGACTCATCGTGATTGCTGTTGTCGCAGAGCTGCTATGAATCAATGCCGTAAAAACTGTTCCAGTCAAAAGTCCAATCCAAATCGAATGGCTGCTCTCCAGGAATAACGTGCGAAACGTCTGTGAGGTCTCCAACGGTTTGGCCATCACCTGCATCGTATCAATGCCCAGAAACACTAAACCGAAGCCGCCAAGAATCAATCCGATACTGCGAAACAATGGTTTACTTTGCAACCACATGGCTGCACCAACTAACAGAATCGGTACAGCAAAGTCTTCGAGCCTCAGCGCAATCAATTCGGTAGTTACCGTCGTTCCCACATTGGTACCCAGAATAATGCCGACTGTCTGTGCGAAGCCGATGATCCCTGAGTGGGTCAGTGAAATCGTCAGCACGGTAACGGCACTGGAGCTTTGCAGGGCAAATGTGGAGAACAACCCCGAGAAAAAACTGTGTGTAGGGGTTCTCGTAAAGCGCAGCATGATGCTCTCCATCTGATTGCCTGCGAGATTGTGGAACCCTGAACGCATCAGATACATACCAGTCAAGAAATAACTTAATCCCAAACAAAAAGGGATAACGATTTCTGTTAACAGTTTCACAGCAAGAAATCCCCTCTCCCTATCAGTAGTTACTTTTAGATCCTGTTCAAAAAGGAGGACAAACCCGGACTTTTTGAACTACCTTTTATACGCTATGCCTGATTTTAGACAAGCATGACAAGGAGGTCATTTCGGAAGATGGCAAAAGTATTTTTAGAACGCAATCGAAAAAAACGGTTGGAATCAGGTCATCCGTGGATATTCCAATCCGAAGTAAAAGAGATCCAGGGAGATTATGCGCCAGGTGACATCGTGGAAGTAGTCAATCACCAAGGTCATTTTCTGGCCAAAGGATACATTAATCCGAACTCACAAATGATTGTCCGTGTACTCTCATATGATCCCAAAGAAGAGATTGACATTCAGTTCTTCATTCGCCGTTTCACGGAAGCAGGGGAGCACCGCACTCGCTTTGTATCCAATCCAAAAGCGTGCAGACTGATATATGGCGAAGCTGACTTTTTACCAGGACTGATCGTTGACCGGTATGAAGATGTCCTCGTAGTCCAAATCCTATCGCTCGGCATGGAAGTCAGAAGAGACCTGATCAAAGATGCACTGATCCGCGTTTTTGCTCCCAAAGGCATTTATCTGCGCAATGATGTCCCGGTTCGTGAATTGGAAGGTCTGGAGCAAACCAAAGAAGTGTTGTACGGGGAGTGTCCACGAGAGATCACGATTGAGGAAA
>NZ_JBNCMT010000043.1:0-41179 GCF_049846925.1 Brevibacillus nigriterrae | reverse complement strand
GATAAAATGCTTCCTTGTTTCCATTTTGAAATTCCAACATCAAATTTGACTCGCGAGTCATGGTAAAACCTCCTTCTCCCTTTACTGAGTTGGTAAAAGGGGATCTGCCGACACTATATAGTCGACAGAAGTCAATAATTGGTTCAATGTTTGAGGTTGTTGATAAGAGTCGAATTATGTAAAATGTTTCCAAGTTTGTTTCGACATCGAATTTATAGAACAAATTGTATAGTTATAGACAGAAAAAAAGAGATAGGGATTGACTGCTGTCTATGAATTCATTATTAATTGAACCTTTAAGTAAGTCGATGAAATCTCCAGATTATCGCAATGTTCTTCTGTCCACTAAAAGACGAAAAACCATTGATTCCAACAAAGCGTTGAGCCGGCAAATCAATCGAAAAAAGGCGACAAACAACAAGATTATTAATAAGTTTTTGCTTGAACAAATAATAGAAGATCTGCGAAAGCGATTAAACCAATTGGCAAGTGAAAGAAGCCTTTCGGATCACCTAGTCATTCAATTAAGCCAGGAGCTAGATTTATATATCGTACAGTATCAGAAAATGACTCAGAAAAGAGAGTACGATAGATAAATAAATGGGAATGGTAGGTGTCGGTTTTGGCAGAGCAAGACATACCACAATACATAGCAAAAGTGTTGCTAGAAAAATATTTGCTAGACAGACTTGATTTCAAGCGGTTAGAAGAAACGTTTCGATTTGGGGAAGAAATGGCAAGTTATCTTCCCTATTTGACTAGAGAAGATCAGATCACCTATTATTTCAAAATGTCGCTTCATGCATTTAATACCAAAAGGTACAAGCAATGTGTTGAATTAACAGAGATTGGTATTGAATTATCCAGGGAAGACAGTGAACTCAAGGCAAGAGCATACATTGCAATGATCAATTCGCTTCTTTATTTAGGGGAATATGACGGGGCAGAATCTTATTTGCAAGAATTTGAAGCCTTTCCATACGATTTCGTGCAAGAAACGGCGGAGCTGTCCAGGGCATGCATCAAAGCGAAGAAAAAAGAATATGATGTTGCGATCCCCATGTTAAAAAAATGCCTGAATAAAATAAGGGAGAGTTCCCGAATCCATGTTGTAAATGACTTGCTGGAAATATATTTGGATATAGGCGATTATACAGCATGTGCTGAACTCATTGAGCGGGAAAAAGAGTTTCTCACCTTTGAACCTGATACTCCTTTCAAACATTATTCTTTAGGTCTTTACTTTCATAATAAAGCGTTTATCCTGACGAAATTAAAGTCGTTTGAAATCGGTAAAGAGAGTTATTTGAAAAGTCTGATCTCGTACGGGGAAGTCAATGCCATTCCTGAAATCACGGCTTGTATGAATGATATTCTTTCACATTATACTTTCCTTTTACAGCAGATGACCAAAGAAAAAGCTTTATTGGATGATACGGTGGTCCAAGTTAGCCAAGAACTGGATTGCTACATTGTCAAATACCAACAATTGGTTCAAAGAAAATATGAGTATAAGTAAAAAACCGTCAGAGCGCGTCTGACGGTTTTTCTATTTCAAGCGTTACTTAACCTACAGTTACTTCGTTTTCGTCTTTCAGTTGACGAAGAACAGTTTGGAGGATACCGCCATTGCGATAGTAGTCGATATCAACCAGGCTGTCGAGACGAACGATTACGTCGAACTCGAATGTGCTTCCGTCTTCACGAGTTGCACGAGCTTTAACTGTTTGACCTGGTGTTACTTGATCGCTCAAGCCAACGATGTCGAATGTTTCACGACCAGTGATACCAAGATCTTTCCAGCTTTTGCCATTAGCAAATTGAAGTGGAAGAACACCCATACCTACGAGGTTCGCACGGTGGATACGCTCGAAGCTTTCAGCAATTACTGCTTTCACGCCGAGAAGGAATGTACCTTTCGCTGCCCAGTCACGGGAAGAACCAGTACCGTACTCTTTACCAGCAAGAACAACAAGTGGAGTATTGGACGCTTGGTACTTCATGGAAGCATCATAGATTGACATTACTTCACCAGTTGGGAGGTAAGTCGTTACGCCGCCTTCTGTTCCTGGAGCTACCTGGTTGCGGATGCGGATGTTTGCGAAAGTACCGCGCATCATTACATCATGGCTACCACGACGAGCACCATAGGAGTTGAAGTCTTTGCGCTCAACGCCTTTGTCTTGCAAGTAGATACCTGCCGGGCTGGTTGGTGAGATGTTACCTGCAGGGGAGATATGGTCTGTTGTTACAGAATCGCCCATGAGTGCAAGTGTTTTCGCACCTTTGATATCTTCAATGTGTCCGATTTCTCCCTCAAGATTTTGGAAGAAAGGCGGTTCTTGAATGTAAGTTGATTCCGTATTCCACTCGTACAGATCGCCTTGTGGAGTTGGGATTTCGTTCCAACGTTTGTTAGCAGAGAATACATGCTCATATTCTTGACGGAACAATGCTGGGTTCATTGCTTTATCCATTGCTGCGTTAATCTCTTGCGGAGTTGGCCAGATGTCTTTCAAGAATACAGGTTGACCGTCTTTGCCAGTACCGATTGGGTCTTTGGTCAAGTCGATATCAACTGTTCCTGCCAACGCATATGCGATTACGAGTGGAGGAGATGCAAGGTAGTTTGCTTTTACCAATGCATGGATACGACCTTCGAAGTTACGGTTACCAGAGAGTACCGCAGCAACGGTCATGTCGTTATCGGTGATTGCTTTGGATACTTCATCTGGAATAGGGCCGGAGTTACCGATACAGGTAGCACAACCGTATCCAGCTACGTTGAAGCCGATTTGCTCAAGGGAATCAAGCAAGCCTGTATCAATCAGGTACTGTGTAACTACACGGGAACCTGGAGTGAGTGAGCTTTTCACGTATGCAGGTTTGGTCAAGCCTTTTTCAACCGCTTTCTTCGCAACAATACCTGCGCCGAGCATTACGCTTGGGTTGGACGTGTTGGTGCAAGAAGTAATGGCTGCGATAACAACCGCACCTGTTTTCATAGTGCTTGTTTCACCATTTGCATGGTTTACAGTCACAGATTGGTTGATCTTCTCATCTGTAAGACCGAAACCGCCTTTATCGATAGAAGTGCGAATGCTGTTGTTGAAGGATTCCTTCATTGCAGTCAATTCAACACGGTCTTGTGGACGTTTTGGACCAGCCAAGCTTGGTACTACAGTGGACATATCCAATTCAAGTGTCTCGGAGAATACAGGATCTGGAGTTGCATCTGTACGGAACAAGCCGTTTGCTTGCGTATATGCTTCAACCAATTGGATGGTGTTTTCATCACGACCAGTTTGACGGAGGTAGTTGAGTGTCTCACCATCAACTGGGAAGAAGCCCATTGTTGCACCGTATTCAGGAGCCATGTTCGCTACAGTTGCACGGTCAGCGAGTGAGATGTTGGAGAGACCAGGACCGTAGAACTCAACGAATTTACCTACAACGCCCTTCTTACGGAGCATTTGTGTAACAGTAAGTGCCAAGTCAGTTGCTGTAGCACCTTCAGCAAGTGTACCTGTCAATTTGAAACCAACTACTTCCGGAGTTACGAAATACATTGGTTGTCCAAGCATTCCTGCTTCTGCCTCGATACCGCCTACGCCCCATCCAAGAACACCAAGACCGTTGATCATGGTAGTGTGGGAGTCAGTACCTACGAGAGAATCAGGGAAAGCAACTGTATCGCCATCTACTTCACGAGTAGCAACTACAGTAGCCAAGTACTCAAGGTTAACTTGGTGAACGATACCTGTTGCTGGAGGAACCGCACGGAAGTTATCGAAAGCGGTTTGTGCCCAGCGAAGGAAGCGATAACGCTCTTCGTTACGTTCAAACTCAAGATTCATGTTTGTATCAAGTGCATCTTTTGTTCCGAAAGCGTCAACCATTACGGAGTGGTCGATAACGAGATCAACTGGAACGAGCGGGTTGATACGCTTTGCATCTCCACCGTTACGCTTCATGGCTTCACGCATTGCAGCCAAGTCAACAACGGCAGGAACACCAGTGAAGTCTTGAAGCACGATACGTGCAGGCATGAGCGGAACTTCTTGGTTCGCGTCACGGCCTTTGGTCCAGTTAGCCAATTGGTTCACGTGTTCTTTGGTAATAGCGCGAGCGTCGAATTGTCGAACAGCCGCTTCAAGCAAAACTTTGATAGAGAAAGGAAGTTGGGATACATTACCGATACCTTGCTCTTCCAAGCCTTGCAAACGGTAATACTGGTAAGTTTTGTTGCCTACTTGTAAAGACGATTTTACTGAGAAAGCGTCATTTTTAGCCAAGCGGATTACCTCCCCTTTAGAATAAATTCATTTTAGAAAAAGAAGCGTGTTTCATCAGATGAAACATCGTTTCGATTCTTACTCTACTTTCATTATACTTGAAGATTTCTGATACGACCACCCTAAATTCACACAACTGTCAAATTTAAATTTAAGGATTCAAACGTTTTCTGGGACCATACGCAAGAATTTAACATTGCATGCCAGAAGTCCCCTTCCTCTAAAGGTGAGGGATGAATGGCATTTTCTTCTTTTTGTACTCTCTTTCCTTATGGTACCCTAAAAGAGAACGTACATTCTCTAGAAAGGAGGCATTCTCTTGATCCGAACCATGAAAACAACCTTTATCACAAATTCCTATGATTGGGAACGTCTTTTTGCCTGTAATCGGACTTCTGCTCATGTATGGAATGATTGCTTAGAGATAGCGAAACAGTATCATCTGGAACAGGGAAAATGGATTGCGAAGACAGAGTTACAGAAAGCAACAAAAGGAAACTACGCTCTCCATAGTCAAAGCATCCAGGCGGTCTGTCATAAATACCTATGGTCAAGAGATAACACGAAGAAAGCAATAGACCAGGGAATTTCATCTGCCAGATATCCTTGCAAACAAAAGAAACACTACAATACCAAATGGGCAAAAGATGGATTCAAGCTACATTCGAATGGAAAAATAGAGTTATCGTTAGGGAATCAACAGGGAAAACGAGTAAAACCAATCGTTGTTTGGATCAGGAATATCCCACAGGGTCAAGTGAAAGAAATTGAACTTGTTTTTGACCGCACACTGAAGGTTTGCCTTTCGTATGAAGACGGGATACAACCAGACAAAAATGATAACCGACATACCGCAGCGATAGATCTGGGGGAAACTCACTCGATTGCAGCTGTTTGCGAAAATAACCAGGCGCTCATCATAACGGGCAGAAAATTGAGAAGCATCAAACGGTTGCGCAACAAGAAACTTGCAGAGATCCAAAGAAAAATGAGCAAGTGCAAGAAGTACAGTCAGCAATGGAAGAAATATAATCGAGCGAAACAATTTATTATGAGTAAAAGCGAAGCCCAATTAAAAGATACTTTACACAAAACCACGAAAAACTTCGTCGATTGGTGTGTCAAACAACAAGTGAAACAGGTGGTTGTTGGAAAAGTAGAAGGTGTACAACGTCAAACGTCTGCCAGAAAAAAGAAAAATAAACGAAAGTTGAGAACCACGGTAAGCCAGAAACTTTCGCAATGGCAGTTTGGCAAGATCAAGGAATACCTTACGTACAAGCTGGAAGCCAAAGGAGTCTCCCTGTCAGAAATAAATGAAGCGTACTCATCACAAACATGCCCTGTTTGTACCAGACGAAAAAAAGTGTCTGGAAGAATCTATTCATGTCCATGTGGCTATACACAACATCGAGATATCCATGGAGCAAGCAACATATTATCACAATCACTTTATGGAGTGTTCCAGCAGGTGGTTATGAATATACAGACAAAGTATCTACGAGTATCGTAAGAGAAAGTAGTAGATGGTGTGTCACCACCCTTGCCAAAAGGCAAGTTGCTGATTTCTCCAACGATATAGACTCATATCCATCAGGGATAGGACGGTTCGAATGAATCGTCGTTGAGATATATAATTGGTAAGATCAGAAACCCCCACCTCTGCGGCGTAAGCCGAGGTGGAGGGAGTGTTCATCTTCCTATATATCTGTCATACAAAGTACGTGCTACAGAGGCATCATCTGTCCCTTGAACGAGCACCCTTCCATCAGGAAAAATGACAAGCGTATACGGTTCCTGGTGAAAGCGAAGCAGAAATTTGTTACGCTCTACCGTTCCGATTGGAGCCAGGCGCTGTTCCATTGCTTCCAGATTCAATCTGGCGTTTTCACTTGGTGAAATTTGCACTGTGTTGCGACCGCAAAGGGAAGCGGCCATATTCGTTTGCGATCCAGGCTGGAGATACGTGAATTCATGTTTTTGACAGCAAGGGCAGTCCGGGCGACGCATTTTCCCAACACGCATTTGGGAATGTTGGTTTTGCCAGATGTCGAAGTGCTCGAGATTGGGATTAAAGGCATCTTCTGCTCCGACTAGAATTTTGAAAGCTTCTGTTGCTTGATGGGAGGCTACAATATGTATGATTGGCCCAATGACGCCAGCGGTATCACAGGTTGGGGCATCTCCCGCCTGAAGGGGTTCTGGAAACAGACAGCGTAAGCAAGGAGTGATGCCTGGACGAATACTGGTGAACATTCCTTTGGAACTGACTGCGCCACCATACACCCATGGAATAGTATGCTTAACAGAGACGTCATTGATTAAATATCGAACGTGAAAATTATCGGTTGCATCCAAAATCAAATGCACATCAGTGAGAAATTCTTCCGCATTATAAGCGGTAAGGTCGGCGATAATTGGCTCGATGGTCACTTCTGAATTGATTTTGCGAAGCTTTTCAAAGGCAGCCATCGCTTTGGGGAGATGCTGATTGGCATCTTCCTCGTCGTACAGCATTTGTCGTTGCAGATTGCTTGGTTCTACGAAATCACGGTCAATGATTCGAACGAAGCCAATGCCAGCACGCACCATATGATTGGCGAGCACCGTGCCAAGCGCACCCATGCCGACGATGGCCACACGACTGTTCGAGAGCTTTTCTTGTCCGCTTCGCCCAATCGGGGAAAACAGGATTTGGCGGGAATAACGGGTTTGCAAGAGGAAATCCTCCTTTCAGCAATTAGCTTTCGTTAGGTAGGTATGATGGGGGCCCCATCAGACACCCGCTTTAGCTTTCGTCTGATGGGTACTCTAGCGGATTCCAAGGGCCTTGTTGATGACCTTTCCACTCGCTTCCATCTTCCCAGTTTTCTTTTTTCCAGATCGGTACGATTTGTTTGAGACGTTCAATGGCATATCGGCCTGCTTCAAATGATTCGTTGCGATGCGGCGTGGCTACAGCGATTACAACAGCAATGTCTTCGATTTCCAAATGACCGACACGGTGCTGCATCGCTACTTGTGTGCCCGGCCAACGTTCCTGGATTTCCTGATCGATTTGCTTCATCTTGGCGACAGCCATCGGTGCATACGCTTCATACGTCAGTGCAACGGTGCGTTCCCCATGGGTAAATTCACGTACTGTTCCTACGAAAGTAAGGATGGCGCCAGCATGTGGATTGGAGACGAGCTTCACTAGTGCGTCTGCTGAGAGAGGCTTGTCCGAAATAGAAAACCGAGCCTCTTCTCCTCCACTAACTGGGGGTAAAAGTGCAATTTCGTCTCCTTGCTTGATCACTTGATCTGGAGTGGCATATTCATGATTTACGGACACGAAGCAGGTAGGCACAAGAGAGGCGATCGATGGTTGTTCGGTCGAGATTTGGCTCAACAATTGGCTGACCGTGGCTTGTTCCGTCAGCTCTACTGTGATTTGACGGGTTCCTGCCCGCTCAGCAAGCCCAGCAAACAAATGGATAGTTACTTGCATAGTAATTCCTCACTTTATTTTTGGTTTCATTCGATTATTTCAGAAATTCCTTATCTCAATTAGACGATAACATAAACATTCGACACGTGCCAACGAACCATAGAAATATCAGGGGATTGCGTATTTAAAATCAGGGAATAATCAAATGAAAATCAGGGAGTTATCTGCATGTTGATGTTGTTAAATGTATTGATTTCTGGCAAGCAGTAGGGTACGGTTAAGGGTAAGAAAACAGGAATGGGAGGGGAGCCAAATGACAGAGCAATTAATTGACCGTTATGGGCGAATCCATGATTATTTGCGCATCTCCGTAACTGACCGGTGTAATTTGCGTTGTGTGTACTGCATGCCTCCAGAAGGGGTTGAGTTTCAACCTCACGAACAAATCCTGCGCTACGAAGAGATTGTTGAAGTAGTAACTGTGGCTGCTAGCCTTGGGGTAAGAAGGCTTCGTTTGACTGGCGGAGAGCCGCTTGTTCGAAAGGATATTGAGAAGCTCGTCGCAATGCTTGCGGCTGTTCCGGGGATTGAAGATATTGCATTAACAACAAACGGCATCTTTTTGGCACAAAAAGCAGAGAAGTTGAAAGAAGCTGGCCTGACTCGTGTGAACATCAGCCTTGATTCAATGAAACCGGATCGTTATCGGGAGATTACCAGAGGTGGGGACCTTGGACGTGTAATGGAAGCGATTGAAGCGAGTGTCCGAGTGGGATTCGAACCCATCAAATTAAATGTAGTAATGATGAAAGGCTTTAACGATGATGAGATTGAGGACCTCCTGCGACTGACGATCGAACAGCCGGTGAATGTCCGTTTTATCGAATACATGCCAATTGGCGAAGCGTCTGACGAATGGCGCACCCGCTATTTGCCATTGTCTACTATACTAGAACGGGCGAAAGCGATGGGACTGACTGCAGATGCCTCGGAAAAAGTGTTTGGCAATGGGCCAAGCGAGAATTACCGCCTTCCAAACGCCAAAGGAAGCTTCGGCTTGATTCATCCGGTAAGCGATCATTTTTGCGGAAATTGCAACCGTTTGCGTCTGACCGCAGACGGCAATCTTAAGCCCTGTCTGTATTGGATTGATGAATTGAACGTACGTCCTTTCATCGGTGATCCAGAGGGGATGAAAGAATTGTTTTACCGTTCGCTCGCCATCAAACCAGAAACTCATGAAATGGCGCAAGCGTTGGAGAAACAGACACAGACCCATACGCCGACCTTGCGTCGGATGTCACAGATTGGGGGATAACGAGACGTGGTAATGGAAGACCAACTTACTCATTTTAATGAACAAAAAAGAGCGCAAATGGTTGATGTATCACTCAAAGATGTAACTGAGCGGATTGCCATTGCCCGCAGTCAGGTGCAAATGAAACCAGAGACACTGGCCCGAATTCAGGCGGGTCAAATTGGCAAAGGCGATGTACTCGCTGTGGCGCAGGTTGCTGGCATTATGGCAGCCAAGAAAACATGGGAACTCATTCCGATGTGTCATCCATTGCTGTTAACAGGCGTGGATATCAGCTTTGAGTACAGGGATGAAACGACGTTAGCACTGAGTGCAACGGTGAAAACTACAGGAAAAACAGGCGTTGAAATGGAAGCACTGACGGCTGCAAGTGCCGCAGCACTCACGATCTATGATATGTGCAAGGCGATGGATAAAGAAATGATCATAGGCCCTACCTATCTGTCCAGCAAAACAGGCGGGAAGAGTGGGGAATTCAAGAGAACGGATGAACTGGCTTAGGTTATTCACTATAGACTCGTCACATCAAGCAAGGATTGCTAATGTGCAAGTATCTACGAAAATCTAATTGTATTACCTGGGTACATCTGGTACGATTGTTTAAAGAAAGCAATCGTACCATTTTTTATCAAAACTGTATATACCGGGAGCTTGGAGAAAACCAGGCTGAGAGGATAACTAATCTGTTGTCGACCGTTAACCTGATCTGGATAATGCCAGCGGAGGGATCGTGCATAAGTCACGTTTCACAATTGTGACGTACATTGCAAATGGTAAGCCGCTGATCGTAGCGGCTTTTTCTTTTTCTCTTCGAAGTCCCGGATGTCGTGAAGAAGGAGGTATGTAAGCGGGGAAAATGATGCACTAATCAACAAGCATAAAAGAGAAATCAGGAGAGAGGGATACATAAAATGAATCGGAATCGGTTATTGGTGTTATTGGAGATTGCCATTATGTCGGCACTTGCCTTCGTGCTGGGAGAGCTGAAGCTGTATGAAATGCCACAAGGAGGATCGATCTCCCTTGTGATGTTGCCTATCGTGTTGATTGCTCTTCGTAGAGGTCTGGTCGCAGGTTTGGCAGCTGGATTTCTCGTAGGGGAGTTGAATCATCTCATCGGTGGCTATGTCGTTCATCCTATCCAGCTTATCCTCGACTATCCACTTGCCTATACAGTAGTCGGGCTGGTAGGGTTGGTTCGTCATATTGGCTGGGAAACGAAGCGGATTGTGATGACCTGGACGTTTTTACTGTTTGCAATCAGTTGCCGCTTTTTGCTTCATTTTACGTCGGGTATTATCTGGTTTGGAGAATATGCGCCAGAAGGTGTTGCTGTAACAACGTACTCATTCTTATACAATATTTCATACTTGCTTCCCGAGTTGATTATCACAGGAACAGTATTGTCGATCCTGTTGAAAAAAGCGCCGCACTTGTTTATTAGCCCTGTGCAGACGGGAAGGGTCTTTACACAAGAAAAATTCAACTAACGAAAAAAAGCAACCGCTACCGATTGAACAGTCGATGGCACAAAACAGATGATGTTCGGTTGAAAATGATGATGCTGTCCAATTAATAACACCCTGTTACATGGTGATCACGTAACAGGGTGTTTTCGTTTTCTTAAGTCTTATAACTTCTTTTCATCCAGGGTAACGACCTGCTCCTTCAATTCTTGCAGGTACCTCTTTATGGTCTCTTTTGTCACACGGTATTTGTCTGCTGCCATTTGATCGACCATCCACTCGTTGATCTTGCGGGAGTGGTGAGCCAAATCCTTATAATTGTTTAAATCAAACGTAATTTTTTGTTCATGCTGAAATTCGTAAATCTTCACATTCGGCAAGCTGCCTACCTGATCAAACAAATACTGTTTGACGTAGAGCTCATTTTCGAAAAAGGCAGGGTCTTTGTCGTAAAAGTAGCGATGCTGCAAGATTGAATAAGGTGGATAGAACAGGACGAATTGAACCTCAGGGTGTGCCTTGATTACGGAGAGGACATTTTCGTCCATGTTTCGTTGCACATTTCCTAATTCATACTCACTCGGTTTGAACGAACCGCCTTGCTTCAGCTTGTCCCATTCTTTCAACACATTTTGTTTTCCGAATAACCCAGGGGTTTCCCACGTGTTCAGTCGGTTCAGATCAGGATTCTTCGATTTTGCCATTCCAAGAGAGACTCCGAGCGAACGAAATGCCTGTTTGGACGTGTCCAGGTTAATCAGATAGTTCAAATCGTTGAATGGATTGCGATCATACAGATAATACGGAAAGGCACCGAACTCTTGGCGTACACGGTCTGGATCGCCACGCAGCGAGAAGTAGTCCACTCCCCACATGACTGTCTTCACTTTTCCGGTACCAATAGCGAGATTCGTAATCATGTTTTGTTCCTTGGCGGTTGATCCCGACATAGAAAGCTTCATCAGGTTCGTGCCAAGCTTTTCCTGGACATAGGAAGGCCAAAAGTTCTCTGTCATTGATGAGCCAACCATAATCGTGTCATAGTCATAGTTCCTGGCAAGACCAGGGTTTTGATAGCGCTGCTGGTCAGAAAAATCAGGTGTCAGATAGGTTTTATGATAAAACTGAAGCGGATCTACCCAGTAATTGAGTCCAACCAATAAAAGCAGCATGCTGAGGGTGGCATATAGTACCGAGGTGCCCCATTTTTTATACGATTTCATATAGCACCTCCCGTTAGAATTGGAAATACAGGAATTCGGAAACCCGATTCAGACCGAAAATACCGGCAATCAGCAGTAGTGGAACGATGATGCCCCACTTCCAGTTCGGCTTGAATTCCTTTTCCCATTCCAGACTGTTTTTCCAGGTAGATACGAACAGATAGGTAATAGCAAGAATCGCTACTTCCTTGATCCCTGCTGGCAGGGCTGGAGAGATAGCCGTCATTGAAAACCCGATATTTTGGATATTCACCATCCCTTGTAGTACAACCATCGCCTGCTGGAAGCTTTCTGCACGGAAGAACACCCATGCCACGACAACGAATAAGAACGTGAGCAGTCGAGCAGGCAGCCAATGCATTTTGAATCCGAGGGAACGCCAGAAATGGTTGACGACCAATGCTAGCCCGTGCATCAATCCCCAGACGACAAACGTCCAGGCAGCCCCATGCCAAAGCCCGCCCAAAACCATAGTAGCCAGCAGGTTCACATGGCGACGGAATTTTCCTTTGCGGTTTCCGCCCAAAGCAATATATAGATAATCACGCAAGAAGCGAGACAACGTCATATGCCAGCGACGCCAGAAATCGATGATCGAATCAGCCTTGTACGGCGAATCAAAATTTTGCGGCAAACGGATATTGAACAGAAGAGCGATACCGATCGCCATATCAGAGTATCCGCTAAAGTCAAAATAGAGCTGGAAGGTATAGCTTAAGGCAGTCGACCAAGCCTCGATAAACGTGAGTGAAGCGGCTTGAAATCCCGGACTTGCCCAACCTGCCAGTGTGTCGGCGATTAAAACCTTCTTGCTAAGACCGATAGCAAAGATCAGGAGACCGTGAGCGATGTTTTGCCAGTTGATCACTTTTTTGCGTGTCGAAGCAAACTGCGGCATCATCTCTTTATGATGAAGAATCGGTCCTGCAATCAAATGCGGGAAGAAGGTGACGAACAAAATGTAATTGATTAGATTGTACTCCTTCACTTCTCCACGATAGGCGTCGACCAGATAAGCGATCTGGGTAAAAGTAAAAAAGCTGATTCCCAGCGGCAAGACAAGCTGCAGCAACGGAAATTGAGTCGATAAGGCACTGTTCAGATTGGTGAGGAAGAAGTCAGCGTATTTGTAATAACCCAAGAGAGCCAGGTTGCTCGCAACACCGAATGTTAACAATAGCTTGTTACTGCTTGTCCCGTGTCGTTTGGTCAGGAACGTACCGACCACATAGTTGAACAGGATGCTGCCCATCATTAATGGGAGATTGGCAATGTTCCACCAACTGTAAAAAAAGAGAGAACAGACGGCAAGCCAACCGATCGCTACCTTGGTCAGACGGTATTTGTTTAACAGGAAATATCCAATAAAGGATATGGGCAGGAACAAAAAGATAAACTCGTACGAATTGAATAGCACGACAGCGCATCCCTTCGAATGTAGTTTTAGAGGAAGTTTATCCTCCTTTTTGAACAAGATCTTATGTCAAATTTTTTTTACTTAACTAAATATAAACGTGACACTTGCGAGCGTCAACGTTTGGCAGATGTTGGATGGGTTAGAGAGAATAGCTCTGTCAAAAGCTACAGGTGGAAGAACTCGTACTCAGATTGGAGCGATACATCAATGGAAACGGTTGTTGTACAAGGTCCCAAGGGGCGTCCGATCACAGGGAATCTGGTGAAATTTCGTCAGGACCCGCTCAGTTTTTTGCAGGCGGCAGCAAACGATTTCGGTGAACTGGTCAGTATTCGTTTTGGACCGACCCGAACCATTTATCTGATTAACAATCCGGAGCTGATCCGGGAAATCCTGGTTGCCAAAGAGAAGCATTTCAAGAAGGCAAAAGGCTTGCAGGTAGCCAAAGTGGTGGTAGGCGAAGGGATCCTGACGAGTGAGGGGGAGAAGCATTTACGGCAACGCCGATTGATGTCGCCGTTTTTTCAGAAGGGGAAAGTATCTCGTTACGCTGACTCCATGGTTGAACATACGGAAAAGGTGATCGACCGGTGGAGAGATGGCGATGAACGAAATATTAGTCAGGACATGATGGAACTGACGCTGTCGATTATTACAGAGACGATGTTTGGTACAGATGTAAGTGACGAATTGGCCGACATTGGCGACTCGATTGAGATTGGTTTGCATTACGTCAGTCGCAAAGCAAGTTCCTTTCTTGACCTGCCTTTGTCATTTCCGACTAAAATGAATCGGCAATTTCAACAATCTGCTGAGACGCTGGACAGAGTCATCTATTCCATCATCGAAAAAAGACGAAACTCTCCGGATCAAGAGCGGGAAGATTTATTGTCCAAGCTGCTCTCAGCTCGTGACGAAGCGGATGGGACAGGGATGACCGACGAGGAGGTACGGGATGAAGTGATGACCATTTTTTTGGCTGGTCATGAAACGACTGCCAATACACTCTCGTGGACATGGTATCTGCTCGCTACTTATCCAGAAGTAGAGCATAAATTCTGGGCAGAGCTTGACCGTGTACTTGGCGGACGCAAACCTACCTATGAGGATCTGGAGAACCTGCCATATCTAAATCACATTATCCAGGAATCACTTCGCCTTTATCCGGCTGCGTGGGCGATCAACAGGGAGGTCGTGGAGGACGTAGAAATCGGCAATTACCGATTTGCCAAGGGAGATACCGTGATGATGAGCCAATTCGTAATGCACAGAAATCCCGATTATTTTCAGCGTCCAGAGGATTTCATCCCGGAGCGTTTTGAGGAGGACCTCCTGAAAAAGATTCCACCATTTGCCTATTTCCCGTTTGGCGGAGGCTCTCGGGTATGCATCGGCAATCACTTTGCGCTCATGGAGACAGCATTGATTCTGGCTACGATCGGGCAAAAATACGAATTGCAGTTTTTGGGAGACCCGGCAACTGTGGAGCCCGAGCCGCTGGTTACCCTTCGGCCCAAAAACGGGATTCCGATGACGGTGAAGAAGAGAAAATAACCCTAAGATGGCTGTCCCAAGCGGAAGCCATCTTTCTTAATGTGAAAATATTTCTTGATGCGAAATATTTTTGCGTATGCAATACTATTTCGTGTGACGAAATACTTTGCAGGAGGAATCTATGGATGGTTTTAAAAATCTGAGAGTCTTGTTACCCAAAGTGAACAATACGTTTTTCAGTATAGTAAAAGATGAACTGGAACAATGCGGGATAACACTTCCACAAATATTTGTGTTAGGCGAGCTCAAGGACGCTCCCAAAACCATCGGTGAGATTGCCAAGTCTGTTGGCCTGTCCTACAGCACCGTATCGGGCATTGTTGATCGCCTGGAACGGGACGGATTTGTCCAGAGAGAAAGAGATCACAGAGATCGCCGGGTGGTTTGGGTATCTGTAACAGATAGTCCTGAATGCTTTGATCAAAAGGTTCCGTTTATGAAAGAAAACTATATTCCAGACATATTTGACGGCATCAAAGATTCAGAACTGGAACAACTGAATCAATCATTGGAGCTATTAGACAACTTCCTAGAAAAGAAGCGAGCATCACTCGCCCAGGAGAGAGGTAGTGAGAAAAAATGAGTCTGTCGGGCATTTCGATAAAAAGACCAGTCACCATCGTCATGTTAGTCATGGCCCTGCTCATCTTTGGATTCGTGTCATTGCCTAAACTTGCGGTAGAACTGTATCCTGAGTTGAATTTGCCTGTTGCGGTTGTCGTTACAACTGTGAACGGCAGTTCTCCCGGTGAAGTGGAAAAGCTAGTATCCAAGCCGTTGGAGGAAGCGTTGGGTACTGTTGCTAACGTAAAGGAGATCAGCTCCAACTCCATCGAGGGCGCTTCACAGGTCATTCTCCAGTTCAACTGGGGCGTCGATATGGATCAAGCCACGCTGAACATGCGTGATAAGGTTGACTTAGTTCGTGGATTGCTCCCTGATGAGGCAGGGGCACCAAGAATCCTAAAGCTTGACCCGAACTCCATGCCAGTCATGACGATGACATTGAGCGGTGACAAGGACGTAGAAAAACTGAAGTCAATTGCTGAGAATCTGATCAAACCGAGACTGGAGAGAATCGAAGGGGTCGCTTCAGTTGGGATCAACGGGGGAAAAGACCGGATCATCGATGTTGAACTGGACCCGGCAAAAATCGCTTCATATGGCATTACCATCGATCAGGTTCAACAGGCTATGATGAGCACCAATCTCTCCGGTACAGCAGGTGCGGTACGTGAGGGTGACCAGAAGGTAAGCATTCGTGTGGATGGCGAATTCGAAAACGTCGAAACGATCGGAGAAACACCAGTCCGTGTCGGCAATGCGACCATCCCACTGAAAAATATCGCAACCGTCTCAGATACGTTTAAAGATGTAACCCAGAAAACGTATATCAACGGAGAGCCGAGTGTTGGCTTATCCGTCACCAAAGCATCAGGTGGCAATACCATCGAAGTTGCTGATGCTGTGAAAAAAGAGTTGGAAGAGTTAAAGAATGAGCTTCCTGCCGGCGCCAATCTGACAATGATTATGGATACGTCGACATTTATCAAGGATTCGATCTACACGGTGGGAGAACACGCCTTGATCGGTGGTTTGCTCTCCATTGTCGTTTTGCTCCTGTTCCTTAACAGTGTCCGTTCTATGCTTGTAGTAGCAGTCGTAATTCCGATCTCGATCGTTGCGACCTTTAGCTTGATGTATTTCACAGGTCAGACGATCAACCTGATCTCATTGTCCGGTTTGACGCTCGGTCTCGGGTCACTCGTTGACTTTGCCGTCGTTATTCTGGAAAACATTTATCGCCATCGCCAAGAAGGAAAAGGAATGATGGAGGCTGCCAAGCTCGGTTCAAGTGAAGTTGGAACGGCCGTTATGGCTTCTGCACTAGCACAGATCGCAGTATTCTTGCCAATCGTTTTCGTAGAAGGACTTGCATCTGAGTTGTTTGGACCATTGGCTCTGACAGTTGTGTATTCCCATATTGCAGCGTTGTTAGCCTCACTGTCACTGGTGCCAATGCTAAGTTCTCGCTGGTTGAAAAAAGTGCCGGAACATGATTCGTATGAGTCCCATTCGTATAAAGGGAAAAATCCGATGATCTGGTTCAACATTGGCTTCAACAAATTGGCCAAAGGGTACGGACGTATTCTCGGCTGGGCACTTTCACATCGGAAAACGGTGTTTGCTGCAACGATTGCCATGTTTATCGGAGCGCTAGCGCTGACACCGCTGGTTGGTGCCGAGTTTATCCCGAAAATGGACCAAGGGAAAATCACGGTCTCTGTCGAGTTGCCAAGTGGAACAATGCTTGCCGAGACGGAGAAAGTGGTCTCAGAAGTGGAGAAACACCTGACCAAAATTCCTGAGATGACTCAGTTGTATTCATCCATCGGTAGTAGCGGTGGCCCTGCCCTGATTGCATCATCGTCGGGGAACAAAGCGCAATTGGAAATCTCACTGAGTGAAAAAGAAAAACGCACCCGTTCTACTGAGCAAGTCATCGAAGAGTTGCGAAAAGAGCTTGCCATTCCGGGAGCAGAAATTACAGTGAAAGAAACAGACCAGTCTGGTGGCCCTGCTGGCTCTGCCATTGATATCAGCCTGCGTGGTGATGATTTGGGTGTACTGGAAGAGATCAGCGCGATCATCGCTGAAGAAGTGAAAACCGTTCAGGGTACACGGAATATCACGACTTCACTGGAAGATAAGGTAAAGCAATTCCAGGTAAAAGTTGATCCACAAAAAGCAAGTCAGTACGGTCTCTCTACTTCACAAATTGTTACGAGTGTGAGAACAGCTTTTGACGGAACAACCGTCAGCCGTTTCCGTACAGGTGATGATGAGATCGACGTGCGACTCAAGCTTCCAGAGAGTTTCCAGGAGGATATCTCTTACCTGAAAAACCTGCGCATTACGACGCCAACAGGCGGTCAAATTGCACTTTCTTCTGTAGCTTCCATTGAACTGGAAGACACAGCGAACATGATTACACGTACCAATCAGTCACGTCAGGTTCGCATCACGGGGGATATTGCTGAAAGAGACTTGAACTCGATTATGTCAGACTTGCAACCTAAACTGGATGCCTTGAATCTGCCGGAAGGCTACTTCATCGAGATTGGGGGTCAAAGCAAGGACATGGCCGAATCGTTCGGAAGTTTGGGACTGGCTATTGTCTTGTCCATCGTGCTCGTCTACATGGTTATGGCGAGTCAGTTTGAGTCATTATTTAGCCCGTTCGTTATCATGTTCTCCATTCCACCTACGTTTATCGGGGTTGTGGTTGGTCTCTTGGTAACAGGAAAGGCACTCAGCGTTCCTGCATTGATCGGTTACATTCTGTTGATTGGTATTGTCGTGAACAATGCGATTGTCTTGATTGACTACGTAAACAACCTTCGTGAAAAAGGAGTTCCTCGCAACGAAGCCGTCTTGCAAGCAGGACCGATTCGCTTGCGACCAATCCTGATGACAACACTGGCAACGATATTAGCGATCCTGCCGCTTGCTTTTGGTGGAGGATCCGGTAATGAATCACAGGCACCGATGGCGATCGTTGTAGTATTTGGTTTGAGCTTCTCGACAGTGATCACCCTTGTCCTGATTCCTGTCGTCTATACCTTCATGGATGACATGGTGAACAAGATGCGAGGATGGGCCAAACGTAGATTTCAGAAGAAAGTGAAGCCGGTTGAGACGGGATTAGGAGGAGAGAACGTATGAAGCGAGCAAAGCTAGGAATTGCGGTCGTCTTGTCCGCTTTGCTGTTGGTTACAGGATGTACGTCCAAGGATGCACCTTCCACGACAGAAGAGAAAATTACTCCCGTACAAATAGAAACAGCAGCAACGGGAACCGTTGAGCTTGAATCAGGCATTACAGGTAAGCTGGCACCTAGCCAAGAAGTGAAAATCTCACCCAAGGTAAGCGGAAAAATCAAATCGTTTAACGTAACTCTTGGACAAATGGTTACACAAGGACAAGTGCTCTTCACACTGGATCAAACCGATCTGGTGAATGCCGTGCAGCAGGCAGAAGCGGGCTATAAACTGGCACTTGCCAACCTGCAACAAAGCCAAAGCAGCTCAGGTCAAGGGGTGGAGCAAGCCAAAAACAGCCTCGCACAAGCAGGACAAGCTTTGGAAGATGCCCGTCGCAACGAACAACGGATGAATTTGTTGTTCCAGCAGGGAGCAATTTCATTACAACAATTTGAACAGACAAAACTGGCATTGGTAAATGCCCAGACTGCTTATGCGAATGCGCAAAAAGCGTATGATACAGCGAAGCAATTCTCTGTTGTTACCGTATCCGAGGCATCTGTCTCCCAAGCCAAAGTCTCTTTGGAAAACGCACGTGAACAGCTAGCAAACGCAAGTGTTACTGCACCTATCTCTGGTTACGTAGCATCTGTGAATGGAGCAGTTGGTGAGATGGCCGCACCTCAAGGGGGCGCAATGGCAGTCGTTACGATTGTGAAAACCGATCCATTGAAGGTAAAAGTGAACCTTTCGGAAGCTGAAATCGGCAAAGTGAAGGTAGGTTCCAATGTAAACGTGGAGATAGAAGCATTGAACAAAACGATCACGGCATCGGTTACTGCGGTTAGCCCTGTAATGGATCAGACGCAAAAAGCGTATCCGGTGGAGATTTCTATCTCGAATCCAGGAAATGAATTGAAGCCTGACATAGTGGTGAAGGTCAAATTCATGGATGAGAAGAATACGAAGCAAGCGCTGGTTATCTCTCGCAAGGCTGTATTTGAGCAGGAAGGCAAAAAATACGTCTACAAAGTAGATGGCGAGGTTGCCAAGCTCGTTGAGGTAACTTCCGGCAAGGAATCCAGTGATACGATTGAAATTCTGTCAGGGATTGCTGCTGGTGACAAAATCGTTGTAAGAGGTCAGACGCTCTTGCAGGATGGAGCAAAAGTCAAAGTCCAGTCTGATTCAAAGTAAAAAGGAATTTCAAAAATCATTGACAAGAACAGCTCAAAGTGGCTAGTATTAAAAATAATTTGATAACTTTCTTATCCAGAGTGGTGGAGGGACTGGCCCGATGAAACCCGGCAGCGGATCTTGGAATGCCTGTATTTGCAGGTACCTAAAGAGCTGTGCCAATTCCAGCAGGAGATTTCCTGGGAGATAAGGCCGTGACAGAATCGACCACGAACCCCCTCCTTTTACGAGCAGGGGGTTTTTTTGTTAAGTTTTCATATGAAAGGAAAGAAAAGCACATGCGTATTCAACCAGCCACAATCATGAATCAATTGCCCACGCAATTCTTTTCCACTTTGGTAGCAAAAGTCAATCAACACCTGGCCAAAGGGTATGACATTATCAACCTAGGGCAAGGGAACCCGGACTTGCCGACACCGCCCCATATCGTAGAAGAGTTACAACAACAGGCTGCCATTCCGCTTCATCACAAGTACCCGCCTTTCCAGGGACGCAGGGAGTTGAAGCAGGCGATTGCGCACTGGTATAAACAAGAGTTTGATGTTGATCTGGACCCGGACGAAGAAGTAGCGATCCTCTTTGGAAGTAAAACAGGTCTGGTGGAAATCTGCCAGGTTCTGCTTAATCCCGGAGATGTAGCTCTCGTTCCCGATCCAGGGTACCCGGATTACTGGTCAGGAGTTGCGATTGCAAGTGGCCGGATGGTGATGATGCCTCTTCGAGCAGAAAATCAATTCTTGCCTGACTATGGAGGGCTCTCCAAGGAGGATGTAGAGAAGGCGAAGCTGATGTTTCTCAACTACCCGAACAATCCGACCGCTGTCACTGCCCCTATGGAGTTTTATCAGGAGACAGTCCAGTTTGCCCGCAAAAATGAAATCGTCGTTTGTCATGACTTTGCTTATGGAGCGATCAGCTTTGACGGCAAAAAGCCAGTCAGCTTCATGCAAGTTCCGGGGGCAAAAGAAGTCGGGGTAGAGTTTTATACACTGTCCAAAACCTACAACATGGCTGGTTGGCGTGTGGGAGCAATGGTAGGGAACAAAGAACTCGTGCGATTAATCAACCTGATTCAGGACCATTATTTTGTCAGTTTGTTCGGTGCCGTTCAGATGGCCTCTGTACGGGCTCTCACAGACTCTCAGGATTGTGTAAAGGAATTAGTCTCCGTTTATGAGAACAGACGAAATACTCTATTCAGAGGCCTTGATGAGATCGGTTGGAAGGCAACACCGTCACAAGGATCGTTCTTCGCATGGCTGCCAGTACCGAATGGCATGGGCTCTGTTGAATTCTCTGACCTCTTGCTGGAGCAGGCACATGTAGTAGTAGCGCCTGGCGTTGGCTTCGGGCCGACAGGTGAGGGATATGTGCGGACTGCTCTCTTAACAACCGAAGACAGATTACAGGAAGCTGTCCAGCGGATTGCAAAGCTTGGGCTATTCACCAATCATCGCTAAAATTGTCATTCTCAAACCTATCTATTTCGCCCCCTTTTCCAAGTAAATGGAAGAGGGGTTTTCTTATCCAGTAAAAACCTAGTTAAAAAATCTACTAAAAATGATTCTCATTATTGACTGAGAACCATTTTCGTTATATCCTAAGAGAGGACAGAGAATGAGAATTACTTTCAATTACTAACGTGAATGTGAGCGTTTGACAGCAGGAGGTTCACAACATGAGATACGCAATCAATGGCTACACAGACATGCAGACTGTCGTGAGTAATGAACGGAAAATTGGCGGGGCCGTCGAAATCGGTACTCTTCGTCTTCGCAGTGGAGAAGAGTTCAAAAATGTCGTAGTTACCCGTTTGGAAATGTCCAATGGTCAGTTTTGCTCTCTTGGCTTTATTACCGAAGAAGGAAGACGATTGATCGTTCATATCAATGACATAAGCATGGCTGCAGACGCTAGACATTCCCATGTACGTGATCTCCAGAATGATTTATTGCGTGAGCAGAAAGTAGCAGAGCGTTTGAAATACTTGAAACGTTTATGCGAATTGAATTGTGGCAGTTGTAACCTGCCCTTCCGTGAAGAAGTACTTTTACTTGTTGAAGACATTGGTTTGGAACTTGCGAAGCAGCACGTCGATCTGTCTTTCTTGCCGGCTGCAGATCGCAACAAAGTAGTCCGCATTGCATAAATCTTTCATAACAATTGTAGATAATGAGCGGTTTTCCTGCGGAGAATCGCTTTTTTTGCGTTTCGTGAGCCGAATGAGAAGGAAAGAAATGGGGAAACTATCGGAGAATTCGAATCAGACAAGGGGGCATGAAACGGTATGGAACAACTGTTTTTTACAACGGTAAGTGCAAACAGTGAAGAGGACTTGCAAGAAGAACTTCGAGAAATTGAAAAAACGTATCATGCCCGCAATCAAACGGGAACAAACCTCACCTATGAGGTGGTACCGAATCCTTCAGAAGTGAAATTTACGGATTTACGTCCGCAAGTGTTTAATGTAACAGCATTTACGGAAGGTGACGAGGGGTAAAATCGACAAAAAATCACCGCTGATAAACCTCAGTCGGTGATTTCTTGTCTAAAGGAGCAAGATGCAGATGAAAACTGTTCAAGATCCCGAAAAAATCAATAAAGTAAAGGAATTTTATGAAAATGTGACAAAAAGCCACTACGACTTTTTGGATTTTTGGTTGAAAAACACGTTATTTCATTGGGACTTCTGGCTTTCCTTGTTCTTAACAATCATCCCATGGATCATATGGATCAAATATAGAAAAAAGGAAAGTACAGGGCGTTTGATCACCTGTATTTTATTTGTGATTTTTTTATCTTCGTGGTTGGATTTTATCGGAACAACGTATGGATTATGGTTTTATACGGGAAAAGTTATACCGACGATTCCCTCTTATATCCCGTGGGATTTCAGTATTCTTCCGATCGTTATCTCATTCTTCCTGCAAATCAAGCCAGAGTATTCCTATATCAAGAAGGCTTTTCTGTTTGCTGGAATAAGTGCGTTTATAGGGGAACCGATTTTTATTTGGCTGGGATTTTATGTTAATCTTCGGTGGAATGTGTTTTATTCATTTCCAATCTATTTGTTAATATATATTGCAGCCCATAAGTTTAGTAAGATCCGCGGCTTTGATCCTATCTAAATCAAAGATTAAACCGCTCAATTTGATCCCACAGCTTTTCCTTTATCAAAATTTCTTTTTGCTTAGGGCCAATCAGATCAAAATGGGGATATGGCGGGCGGTTGTGAATGTACTTGGGGTTGAGCCCGTTGGCGGTGCACCATTCGGTCAGCTTCTCCAGATTATTGCAGCCCACTTTGGTTACTGTTTTTATATCCGGAAAACGGGGATCAAGCCAATAATGCGTCAGATAAGCAATTTCTTCTCTTGTCACCGCTTCTTTCCATCGATTCAATTCTTCTCTCCTAATTCCGAGTGCCAATACCATTTCATCCTAACTATTTAATGTAATTTCATAATGTACATCCAGTCTCTATTCCCAATGACAAACTTCTAGCTTGTTACCATCTTCATCAGTAAAGGAGAAGTAGGTAGTTCTATTATCTTTTTCCAGTTTGTCGACTTTTACCCCGCGATTTTTGAGAACCTCGTAGGTTTCCTCAATATTATCCGAGAACAAGATCGGAAACGAACCGGATGCAGAGTGTATCATCTCTTCATCTGCCCGCAACTCATACAGGGTAATCGGTGTACCAGTTCCCACCTGCAGCACGACGTATTTGTTTTATGACAATCATACCACTGAATGGCAAAAAGTAGAAATAGACCTGCGTGTAATTACTAGAACAAGTAGCCAATTGTTGGTATTATGTGATAGACGGAAATTTGATGAATGACTGAGAAGCAGGGAAGTTTGCCGGGCAAGAGTAGAACCTTTGAAATACAGGTAACAAGGGATCAAGACTCCGATACAGAACAAGATGTGATGATTCAAAAGTATTATAGAGTCGTTAAGCTTGTCTCAGAAAAAGAATTATTACTGTGCTATGAGCAGGTAGAAGCACTGTTTACACAATCAGACGAGAATGGAGGGAAGGAACTTGTCACCCGTAATCTTCCGAAGAATCTTTAATCGAATTCTTCAGATAAAAATGACAGAGATTGGCTGGGCGCTGTTTTTTTTGGTTACGTCCAGTTCGTTCATTGTCAATTATTTGGAACCTGAAAAGTTCAAAACGCCGTTAGAGGGGTTATATTTCACGTTAGTTACCCTGTCTACAACAGGTTATGGAGATTTTTATCCGACGACCACGCCTGGCAGACTCTGGACGATGTTTTTGATTGTTTTTGGTGGAATTATTTATTTGATGGTAATCGGAAAAGCAGTGGATATGCTGGTAGACTTGAAGCAAAGAAGGGTGGAAGGTCGTGTGGATTACAAAGGGAAAAACCACATAGTGATCATCGGGTGGTCACGGTATGCCAACATTACGGCGAACGTGTTTATCAATCGATTAGAGGGAGATGTTGTGCTGGTCGATGATAAAGTGGAGAAGATCCCTATTGATGACAAGTCGAACTTCTTTTTTATCAAAGGAGTGCCTAGCAGGGACAAGGTGCTGGAGAGAGCGAACATAAAAGATGCCCGCCAGATTCTGATTTTTGCTGAAGAGAAGATCAAATACGACAGCCCGTATGACGCAGATGCACGAACAGCTTTTATTGCCTCATCTGTCGAGCGATTGGCTCCGCAGGTTCCTACGAAAGCCGAGATTATCCTAGAAGAAAATATTCCTAATTTCAGGCGAGCAAATCCGGATATCGAGATCCGATTGTCGGGCGAAACCTTTGCGAGCACAATGTATAACGACTAATCCAGCGAAAAAGGCTCCCAAAAAGGAGCCTTTTGTATTTTGTCTACTCTTCTTCCTCGATGGTACAGATAGCACTCGGCCGTTTAATTCGCAGAGCGACACACTCATACACCCGGAAAAGATAATTCATCTGCTCTTCATCCAGGAACGTGGTATCGAAGTCTTCGGCAATTGCAAGGTCAAAATTATGACGACCGGTAGCGACAATCACTCCCCGATTTCCACGAATGACAGGGGATTGGTAGACGCCGTCCGTTATTAGATTGCGAATATGCTCGATCTCCAATACATTCGTTCCTTGATGAACACGGTGGAGCAGAGAGTACAGTTCCGGGGATACCACCATTGCGTAAGGGCCGCTGTGTCCCATTTTCAATAACTTGTTCCGTGCTTCATTCACATCAGCGAATGCTTTGCCTGATTCCATCCAATCGCTTTTGATCAGCGTTAATCGCCCTTTTACATTCATCAGTCCAGGATGCTCGAATTCATCTGAGCCGTTAAACAATAAGTCGTCTTCCATGAGAGCACAGCCGGTAGCCGCATTAGCAGCAGCACTCATATCAAGCGGCAGTTGAAGCGTATGAGCTTGAGCAACATCACGCCAATACAACATAAAATCTTTGTACAGAATCGGAATGGTCAGACTTACCCGACGACTGGGCTCTGAAAGCTCCAATGCCTCGCCACGAAGGCTAAGGTTGGCGAATGTGGACTCGTCGTAAATGTCGTTGGTAATTGTTTGAATTCCTTCTCCGAGAGGACCGTAAATATCGATAAACCGTCTCCCAACCAGTTGACGTTTCGCCATATCGATAACGGTTTGATCCAGTTGTCTCCATTCCTCCTGAGAAAGGGGGGAATCGGGATATTTTTGTAGCTTGTTCATATATGCCTCCTAATTAATTGCTAATCGAACGAAGACTCCCGACTGTCAGACCTTTTTTACTCGTGACAATCGGTAAAGCAGTTGATGCAGGGGAGGAAGCCTTGAAATGGTCAACCTCGTGAATGGCGTGTCCCTCGTCATGGTCATCGATGGAAATGGACTTTTCATCTGAAAGTTGGTTGCTGATCTGGGTCATATATTCTTTGACAGTAAGGTAGTCATTTTGAGTCATCCCGTGTAGTTGTTCCAACAGTGATCGTGAAGACTCATCCTGGAAATGGTACAAGGCAAGCTCAAGATGTTCCCGAAAATTATGTAATCCGAAACGTTCCAAATTGAGGTCAGACAGTAAGTAGGAAAGCTCTCGGTCACTCAGACCATCCAGAGCACCGTCTTGTTGAAATGCTTGCAGGTCTGGAATCAATTGATTGAGTCTGCCAACTCGTTGTTCTTCTTCTTCAAAGATGTGGTGATAGTACAATCGGTTGTGTTCATCCTCTGCGGTCGTAATAATCGGTTCGAGCAATCCCATAAATTGACCAGCAGCGTCTCTGGTTCTTTCGAAAATCTGCTGAAGCTCCCCAAGATTTAACATAATAATCCACCTCCTCGTAAATTAGTCATGTCTTACCAGTTTGTACAAATTTGGGAGGGATTAACCTTGCATAAAATAAAAAAGCCTTGTGATGAAACTCCATCACAAAGCTACTTTATCTGCTGAAAGTGTGAGATCGTGCAGGAATGAATCTGTGTCCTTGGTCTCAATAAAGGCGTGCAGGATCTCTTCATTTTGCATTATGCTGAGAAAATCACGAACGACTTCGGGATCAAACTGGGTGCCAGCGTTTTCTTCCAATATTTGAATTGCCTTTTCGAGAGGCATGGCTTTTCGATAGGGACGATCAGAAGTCATGGCGTCGAAAGCATCTGCGACAGACATGATTCTGGCCATTTCAGGTATTTCTTGTTCTTTTAGCCCGTAAGGATATCCTTTGCCATCATAGCGTTCATGGTGGTAAGCAACCGCAGGAATTAGCGGAGCGAGTTCTTCAATTCTCTCCAAAATTTGTACTCCTAATGTGGGATGTTTCTTGATTTGTGCAAATTCTTCGTCAGTCAAGCGATCGTTCTTGTGTAAAATAATCGAAGGAATCCCTACTTTTCCAATATCATGAACCAAGCCAGCCAGATAAATACGCAAGATGTCACGTTCAGACAGATTGCGTTTGCGGGCAATTTCTCGTGACAAGAGTGCTACTCGCTCACTGTGTCCGTGTGTATACAAGTCCTTTGCTTCCAATGTCTTACTAAGTGCGCGAATCGTATTAAAATACATTTGCTTATGGTGGAGTTCTTCTTGATGTAGATGATTGGAAAGCAGATGTACGCTGAACCATCCACCTAAAATCAAAGCTCCGATGACGACTGCACTTATAATCATAATCAATTGAAAGGCTGCTAACTGTTGTGGCAAGATATGTTTCATTTTTTCAATTAAGTGATACTCATATCCGAATGTGGAAAAAAACAGTATGAATAACAGCGATGAGAAGACTAAGTTCCATCTTCGGATTAATTTCGTCATATGTAACCCTCCGAGGTCCCTGCACAGGAATGAATCAAATTCTGGATGAACGTGCTACATTATAGAGTCTAAATGTTTCATAAGAAGATGTCCATTGTGAAAAACTATGATTAGTCCGTTCAGGATTGATATTGTTAAAATGCCATAAAATTGACAAAAGCGGAGGGAACAATGGGGAAATTACATGCACTCGATGAATTGCCACTTGCCAATTTGGACAAAAATCAGTTGGATGAGTTGAAAAAGGCCGAGGCTCAGTTAAATCAAGAAGGTGATCAGGTGTATTTGATTGCGTTCAAGAAAGAAGCGGGTAAATAACTTTTTGCTCCAAAAACGATGAGAAAAGGAAGTAGCGTGTTTGCGCTCTTCCTTTTTTTCAAGCAAGCGGGAGCGAGTCGGACTGGGATTACTTTCCTATTCCCTTTTGAATATGAGGCTTCAGAGAGTTGATGCCAATGGCAAATCCAAGTGACTGACTGGATTGAATGATAAAGGCGTTAAGCCCGATTACTTCGCCATGAAGATTAATCAGTGGTCCACCGCTGTTGCCGGGGTTAATGGCAGCATCGGTCTGAAAGATCTCTTCATAATATCGTTGGGAGACCTGTAAACGGCGGTTTTTGGCACTGATGATACCGGCAGTGACAGAATTCTCTAATCCCAGTGGAGCACCAACACTAATCACCCATTCACCAACGCTGGCTGTAGATGAATCGCCTAGTGGCAAGGCATAAAGTGGAAAATCAGTTTGTATTTTGAGGATAGCGAAATCTCGTTTGGCATCTGCATAAATCATTTTCCCCTCGAAAAGGCGTCCGTTACAAAGCTTTACCATGATTTTTTTGGATTTGCCAATGACATGTTCACTGGTGAGAATATATCCTTTGGGGTGAATGATAAATCCAGAACCAAAGCTGCGTTCTGCCAAATTCTCTGGTGTAGCTTTAATACCAAGGAAATTTTGGATTAACTTATCGATGTCTGTCGTAGGAGCAACGTCTTGTGTGATGATGGAGACTACGCTGTCTTTCACCTGTTCCACTAGGGGTACGAGAAAATTGAGTGGGTGAAGGCTGTTTATCGTTCCGCTCCGCTTAACCAAAGTTGACCACTTTTTTCGTTTCACCGTCGATCCCCCCTGATTAGGTATGTATCATTGTATGGCAAGGGGCGGACAATGGGACGCCCATTTTTTGATTATAAGGTTGGGGCCCCGCCCGACGATGCTCAGGACGTGCGAGTGTCGACGATGCAACACGGATGTTGCGTTTAGTCGACCGCCAGCTATCTTCTTGTGTCGGGTGGGTTTTCTTAGGAGATGTGTAAGATAAGGCACTGTTAATAAAATTATAAAATCGAGCAAAAAGCATAATGTGGTAATAAAGTTTTTTTTAGTGTATTGATATATTAAAGAAATTACTTTTATAATGGTAAAGACCGACTAAAGCAAGAAATAAGTATAAAAACTAAAAAAAATAAAAATGGACAATCAGTTTTGGAGGGGCAAATGGACGTAAAAACGATAATTCTAGGTTTTCTCTATTATGGCGAAATGAGTGGATACGATATCAAACAAGCTTTCTCTAATAACATTGGTTATTTTTACGATGCAAGCTACGGAGCGATTTATCCAGCCCTTCGTAAAATGGAGCAAGATGGCTATGTGACCAAACGTGAAATTGTACAATCGGGCAAACCAAATAAAATTCTATATAGCATTACCGAAGAAGGAAAACGCTTGTTCCATACGGAGATCAATACACCAATTCAACCAGCAATGCTCCGTTCCAATATGCTCGTGAAGCTTTTCTTCGGGGGATTGCGTTCTGCTGAAGAACGAAACAATTTGATTGAAGACGGTGTTTTGTACCAACAAAAGGTATATGACCAATCAAAGAAAAAGTTCAAAGAAATTGAAAATGAACTGGATGAGTACCAAACCCTCTGTTGGGAGTACACATTGGATTTGTTGAAATACAACATTCAATTCCTGGAGAAAAATCGTGATCGCATCAAAAATGGCGGTCAAAAAGTAAGCCAATAAATGAGAAAAAAACCAGCACGATCATGTGCTGGTTTTTCTTTATTACTTCAAGTTTTCTGGATTCAGGCATTCCAGTTCTGGAATAACGAAACGTCCATCTTTGCGGATCAATACGTCGTCAAAGTAAATTTCTCCGCCGCCCCATTCAGGACGCTGGATCAATACGAGGTCCCAGTGAACAGTGGATTTATTGCCATTTGGCGCTTCGTCATAGCTTTGACCAGGGGTGAAATGGAAGCTTCCGTCGATTTTTTCATCAAACAGAATGTCTTTCATTGGATTCTGGATAAACGGATTCACACCGATGGCGAATTCTCCCACGTAGCGGGCACCTTCGTCTGTATCAAACACTTTGTTGATTCGCTCGGTATCGTTGGCAGTAGCTTCTACAATTTTACCGTTTTCAAAAGTGAGCTTCACATTATCGTACGTGAAGCCATTATATGGAGAAGGAGTGTTATAAGAGATAACACCATTTACAGAATCCTTCACAGGAGCAGTAAATACTTCTCCGTCCGGAATATTGTAATTGCCTGCACATTTAACGGCCGGAATTCCTTTGATGGAGAAAGTCAGGTCAGTTCCAGGTGCAGTAATGCGTACTTTATCTGTTTTTTCCATTAAAGCTACAAGATTGTTCATTGCCTCAGACATTTTGCTGTAATCCAGGTTGCACACTTTGAAGTAGAAATCCTCGAATGCTTCTGTGCTCATGTTGGCAAGCTGTGCCATCGATGCATTCGGGTAGCGTAGGATGACCCATCTTGTTTCAGGGACGCGTACGTCGAGAACCGGACGCATGAACAAGCGATTGTACAAGCTCATGTTGTCAGTTGGCACATCCGATAATTCGTTGATATTGTCGCCGCTGCGAATTCCGATATAGCAGTCCATTTTTTTCATGAACGTTACATCAGCTTCACGCATAACAGCTAATTGTTCTTCTTTAATTCCCATCATCAATTCACGTTGAATCGATTGGTCGATTAATTGCACATACGGATTTCCACCCGCTTCATACACTTTTTGGACAACTGCTTTTACTAGCTCGGGAACCTGACCAACGGCGTAAATCAATACATTTTCCCCTGGTTGTACACGAGTAGAGTAGTTGACTAGATTGTGTGCAAGCTGCACCAAACGAGGATCTTTCATAATGGTATGTACCTCTCTTTCGTCTGCATTCTTCTTTATAGATTGTACACAAAAACGTTAAGAAAGCGAAGTCAACTAATAAAAAAATTTCTTGCGTAAAAAGAGTTTTTTTATTCAAAAAAAAACGGCCACTCTCTCTAGAGTAGCCACAAAGGAAACGCACATACAGGATTCGGTACTCTTAACTTATGCAAAACACAGCATTTCTTGACAGGAAAAACAAAAAACAAAACGGTCGTGAACGTTCTGTTGACCGCAAGCGGTCATATCCACCTTCTATGAAACACGACCATTTTGTAATTATCGAGGAAATGCAAAAAGAGCCGGCAATTGCCAGCCCTGCATTTTATATTCTGGCCCTGATTAGTCTTCAGAAGCACCAACGATTACTAACAGGATGAAAAGCACCAGAATTAACGCAAAATCGTCGAAACAACCGTTGAACATGCTGCTCATGGAAGCCCCTCCCTTATGAGTGATAAACGTATGATGTAGGTTAGCTGCTTAGTGAAGATTAATCTTCAGAAGCACCAACGATTACTAACAAGATGAACAGAACAAGAATCAATCCAAAGCTCTCTAATCCACCACCATTAAAAATGCTACTCATGTGAAATCCTCCTTTGTCATTAGGTGATATCGGCTTACATCCATAACATATGGGGGGAAGCGGAAAGCTGGCACGGCATTCGCCTATTTTTGCGCAAGTTAACTTCTGATCCGGAATTTTGGGCGATAGGTTTATTATTCTGAATTCAAGGAAAAGCTAGAGGATACAAAATGACTTCAAAAAACGAAAGGATGAAAAACCTATGAGAAGAGGCACATCCCTCGCTCATCTTCGTGAGGACGAAATGATCACGATCCGGGTCGGTGAAGGGTTCAAATCAATCGTCTGGAAAGCCCAATACGACATGGATTTCAATAAAGAGTGTCTGTTTTGTTCCTCAGGCAAAATTATTGGTTATCGGGTGGAGGACGAATTTGGCCATTCAGGAAAAGTCGCCATTTGTCCTCAATGTGAAAAGGTGAACGTAGTCTATACGTAAAAAATCTAGCCACCCTAGAGATAGAGCGGACGAGGTACTAGCCAACGAGTTAGTACCTTTTTTGCTGAGGGCACATATCGTAATAGAAAAAAGGGCTTTAGAGAGGGTGTCTGAATGAAGAATAATACAATAGGGATCTTAACCTGGCGAAGCGGTACCAAGTTTGCCGAACCTGGCTATTTTCGCAGACTGATTCGTGAGGGCAAGGAACTGGGAGCAACGGTGTTTCTCTTTTCTCCTGATGATGTGTTTGAGTCGAGTCGACAAGTTCGCGGTTTTGTTCTTGCCGGAGACGGAAGTTGGACAAGTAAAATGTTTGCATGGCCCGATATTGTAATTGACCGATACCGTTATTACCCCAAGCCTAAGCATAAGAACTACTTGTCATTTCGCAAGCGGTCCTTATTTTTTTATGCCAATAGCAGGTTTAGCAGCAAGTGGAATGTCTATCAAGTTTTAGTGCAAGATGAGCAAATGCGAAAATGGCTTCCTGAGACAGCAGAGTACAGCAGGGAGAACCTGCTTTCTCTGATCAACAAGCATCCGGTGGTGTATCTCAAACCAAACAACGGAACGGGTGGACGCAGCATTGTCAGTATCAAACAGGTGAATGGCACCTTTCATCTTCTGGGCCGAAGCAAACATAACAGCAGGAAAGTCATAGCGCAATTGTCAGGAAATGATCAGCTTGTGAACTGGGTGGAAAAATGGATTGAGAACGAAAAGCTTGATAATGAATTTTTCCTTGTGCAGCAAGGCCTAGAGCTGAATTTGGTACCAAATCGTACCGTAGATACCCGCTTGCTGATTCAAAAGGATGAATTTGGGGAATGGAAAATCACTGGCTTAGGGGTTAGAGTAGGTGGAGAGAAAAGTTCCACGTCCAACCTGCATGGCGGAGGAAAAGCGGTGGATGTGCTTACATTTTTAACTCCACGTTTTGGTACAGCACAGACAAAAACAATCTTGCTGGAATGTCGCAATCTGGCCTATCGCTTGGTTGAGGTCGTCGAGAACCACTATGGCAGGATGATAGAATTTGGCTTGGATATTGGTATTGATGTGAATGGACGGGTCTGGTTAATTGAGCAAAATCCGAAGCCAGGCCGAGATATTTTCAAAGGATTGAAACAAGGCCACTTATATCGGTTAGCGGTAAGAAGACCATTACAATATGCAATGTATCTGGTAAAACAGGAAATGAAGAAAAAGGATATTGGATAAGCGAGCTAAGCTCACCCGGTTGTTTTTGCAAAAAAGAGCTTATTCTTGACTATTTCTGAAAAAGCCGGGTGGGCTTCCACCAAGTACCACGCAAAAACTTGCAGGATTTTAAGTGAAGTAAACGAATTTTATTTAGGGTGATTTAATTATTTTTTTCTGAAGTTTTGAGAGAGGGGAATTATTCATGCAGAAGAATTGCAGCCAATGTGGATGCGAAATGGGCATCATGCTGCGTAACGTCGTGTACCGCAACCGTGTGAAAATTCAAAATGTACCAGTTCACGTTTGTCATAATGAGGACTGTGAATACTCTCAGGTTGTAGATACCGTCAAAAAAGAACTAAAACGATTAATGGAAGATTTAGGACCTCGTCCGTCACGTCAAGAGGTTGAATTTAATCAGGTGTCGGAATTTTCCAATATATTAGTAATGGTCGCTGATAAATATGACGATGTAGATGTTGATGTGCGATATGTGATTGAAGAGAGAATTAATGAACTTTTGGATATTTTCCTGTTAGCACAATCACTCGGTGATCAAGACTGGATAACCGATACTAGACGCAGATTGACGCAGATCATCGCATAAGATTTTACATCAGATACATACTCGAGCCTCAGGTTGCCTTGCGTTTCCAACATATTCATGTTGAAATAGAAGGGAGGGTTTCGGGTCGATGTATCGTCTGGATCGTGCTTTCTTCCCGCAACCTCTTACTGATTAAACTGCGAGGAGCGAGAGGAATGCCTAACTTAATAAAACTAGAATCTGTTGAAGAATTGAATACATTTGTGGCCCAGCCAGGCAAACGACTCCTGTTAAAACACAGTACGGTTTGTCCAATCAGCACGGCTGCATATAATGAATTTGAAGCTTTTTTGACAGATCACACGATTCCGGCGGCATTGATTTTGGTACGCGAGGATCGCCCTGTTTCGAATGAAGTTGAAGCACGATTTGGCATTAAGCACGAGTCACCGCAACTATTTCTTCTGGATGACCAGAAAGTCACATGGCATACCTCTCATTGGAAAATTACCAAACAGGCGATAACAGAAGCTCTTGGATAAAAATGTTAATGTCTGGAGGAAACCGGTATGGAACGGTTAACTGAGGAACAGATTGCCGTGGAGCTAGAACCACTGGATGGATGGCAGCGAAAAGATGAAAAGTGGATCGAGAAAAAGTATCGCTTCCAGCAGTTTATGGACGGAATTGCTTTCGTGAACAAGGTTGCTGATTTGGCTGAACAAATGAATCACCATCCCATGATTTCGATTGATTACAAGCTGATTACCCTGCGCCTGTCTACGTGGAGTGCTGGAGGACTGACCAGTCTTGATACCCGTATGGCAGCCGAGTGTAATCAATTATCCAAAGCTCTCCGCTATTAGTGGATCGAGCTTTTTCTTTTTCCATTTTTTTCTTGCATTAGTAAACAGTTAATAATATACTTAGCATACTAAGTAATTTTGTGAGGTGTAAGCGTTGAATTTGCAGGATAGCATGGGTTTTCTGGTCAATAAATTGGCGCACAAAATGGCCACCGGGCTTGATTCACGCCTAAAGGAGCATGGAGTTACGATCTCACAGTGGACCATTCTTGCTGTTCTCTGGAAGCACGAAGGAATTGCCCAGGTTGAGATTCAGCAACATCTCGCCATCGAGGGATCTACTGTAACAGGTATCATCCAGAGAATGATTCGGGAAGGTTTGATCCAGCGTAAAGTTGATCCAGAAGACCGCAGAGTGCAGCGCGTTTATTTGACTGACAAGGGAAGGGCCCTGGAAGAGAAGCTTGTGAAGGAGGCCATGGCGGTTAATGAACTGGCACTTCAAGGGTTTTCAGAGGATGAGCAAGCATTTTTCAGTCGACTATTGAAGCGATCGTTGAGCAATTTTTAGGAAGTGTATAACAGTTAATGCTTAGCATGCTAATTAAAAAGAAAGGGTGATTACATGAAAAGTTTCAGTATTCGTTTGTTTGGAGTAGTGCATGTGATTGGTTTGGCAGCTTTTCTAGGCAGTGTATTTGCGTTAATCGCTGTTGCGCAAAGTCATGATTCGAGTGGGAATTGGATGGAAGTTGCGGCAGGTAGAGCAGATGTGATGACGATCATTACGTATGTTACGAAGCCAGGTCTTGTCGTAACGTTAATCAGTGGAATCATGCTGCTTGTCCAGATGAAAGGGCTTCTGCGCAATCGATTGATGAGATGGAAAGGGATACTCGTGCTGCTGTTGGTGATCAATTCTCATTTTATTGTGATTCCTGCGGCACAGGAGTTATATGAGATTGCGGTTTCAGTTAGTTCAACACAAATGCAAACGCCAGACAGTTCGGGTCTTGTTTCGACGGAGAGGTTTCAAGCGGTACTTTTCCGGGAGAACATCGCTGGAGCAGTGAATCTGCTCTTGTTTATCTCACTAACCTACCTTGGACTACAATTGACAAGAAGCAAAAAAAGGCAGCCATAATGCTGCCTTTTACTTATTCCATTAGTTACCCGAGAAAACTGCTTGTCCTTTCAAAGCGACTTTGGCAGCGCAACCTAGACTTTCCCTCAATCGTCAGGTGAAAAAGTGGTCAACCAGCGTTACATAAGAGGCTGCAGCGTGTTTGACCACTTCCTGGCGAGGAGGGAAAGTTGGGCAGTTTATCTTCTCTGCAAGCTGTCAGGGAGACCAGGAAAGGACAAGCAGTTTTCTCATTCCCAATATAACTCTAAGCGATCACCCGTCTGTATTTCCGACTGAAAGGAAGCGGGCTCTCCATTAATCAGCATAACCAGCTTGGTCACTCGAGCCTGATCCGGCTTGTCCAGCGAGAAATCAACATAGCGAAACACATCATTAAATACCGGATTTGGTCCAGGTACTGACTGCACATGTATAATTGCGCCGTCATGAATTTCATCGGTTAATGAAGCCTTCTGACCATCCATGTTGACACTCATGATTGCCATTTCGATGGTGACTGGCTTGTCATTGAACCACACTTTCATTTCTTGCTGAACCCACTCTTCAGGAGGAATCATGTCTTCAATTTTTGGGGCAGGAATGATTTCGTCCAATACGGTTATCTCATCGCCCGTCTGAATCCGGCTTTGGCCGATGGCATCTTTTCCATTAATCATGATTTTTCGATTGTGTCGAGGGAGCGTGAATTCCCGATTATTTACACTGAACTGAATCAGGGAAGATTCCATCTCCGTTTGGGCGCAAGCAATTTCTTGCCCTGCTTCATAAAGCACTTCATCGACGGTGCGAGGGATCCGCACTTCTATAACATCTCGATCACAAACAACGTAGTCAAGCTCCATTTTCTCACCATTAACCATGGCGATCGGGCCAAGCGAAACAGGATTTCCATTCACTGTCACATCGAGCGTATCGATTTCCTGCAACAGATCGAGTATCGATGCACGAGCCTCTTCACCGTCTTGTCCAGGTACAACAATCAGTGAGTCACCATCTGTAATCGCTTGATCGAGTGAGGTTGCTTCCCCATTGCAAGTGAGCACAGGTGCCGTACCATGCCCGCCCGGAATAATTCGCATGCGGTTGTTTACAGTTACCGTCTTAGCCATACCGGGACGTCCAAACAGACGCCGGATGTCAATTCCCGCAGTCAACAGAGCATCACCGATTGTCATTTTCCTCAGGTCAAAAATGCGCACTGGCGTTTCATTGACACTGATCGTGACGTATCGGATCGGATGGCGTTGCGCAGCGACGGCGATTCCGACTGGAGTAACAAATTCCGGACCGTTGATGAGCGGATGAGAGCCCACGAACTGCTTAATTGCATCGGCACCACGAACGGCAACACGGGCAGCAGGAATTGACAGGTGTTCTGCCACTTTTTCCGGCAGTTTTGGTGTCAGACTTCCACCGCCAACCAGCATGACTGCTTGGGGAGCCTTTCCGTTACATTCGATGATTTTGTCAGCAATTTTTTTAGCGAGATTGGATATGTCACTGTCGATGGCTGAGATAATCTCTTCTTTCGTCAAGCTGTGCTCGATTCCCAAAATATCTGTGAAGGTGACTGGCTCGTCGGTTGCCAACGAACGTTTCACTGTTTCAGCGATAGGAAAATCGAGCAAAAAGGCATTCATCAGCGCATCCGTAATTTCATCCCCGGCGATGGGCACCATCCCATACGCAGTAATTGTCCCTTCTTCGGTAAGTGCAATATCAGAAGTTCCCGCACCAATATCGACGAGCGCAATGTTCAGACGGCGCATGGTTGTAGGAATCAAGACGTGAATGGCAGCGATCGGCTCCAACGTCAAAGCGTGCATTTCAAGATCGCAACGTTTCAAAGCAGACAGTAAGGAATCGACAACTACCCTCGGGAGGAAGGTTGCAATTACATCTACACGTGCTTTTTCACCACGCTGGTCAATCAAACTGCCAATGATTTCATTGTCCAAAAAATAGTTAACAACACTGTATCCTACACAGTAATAATGAGTGGAATCCCGGTCATTCAAGTCCCTTGCCAATTGAGATTGCGCTTCCTGTACAGCCGAGAATTCCAAACGGAGCACATCATCTCTGGTCAGCCATGAGAGAGGGGAGATATCTATTTCAATTGTCGTACGACGGGTGCGCAGCGATCGACCAGCAGCAGCAACTGCTACCTTTGTGAGCGGGCCGTGCAATTCACTCAGTTGATTTTTCACTTTTTCGATTACTTTGGCTACTGCTACAACGTCGTGAATCTGACCGTCCAGCATGGATCGCTCATCGTGCTCCTGTATGACACAATCGACAACCCTGAACTGATCATCAACGGGTTCAACAATCAGACCGACAACACTCCTGGTTCCTATATCGAGGGAAAAAATTCGTTCTTGTGAAGAGTCGTGTGACATGAGTAGTCACTCCTTATAAAGATACGTATACAGCTACATTGCTTAAAATCTAATTCAAATAGGAGGACAAACAGAACCGAGAAGTTCAAGGCGCAGAAGGACCGAGGTCGACTAAATTCCCAACGTCCTGTTGGAACGTCGACACTCCCGCGTCCTGTGGAGCGCAGCAATAACGTAGGTGAGTCTACGTGAGCAGCGGAGGGACGATGCGGCGCAACCGAAATTCGACAGTTATGTTACCCGGACTATTTGAAAATCCTCTCTTACATAATATACTAGTTTCTTATTATGGTGGTATAATCCTGTCGAAAATAGCTAGAAAATGTAGCAATTCAGGTAGCAATGGAAGCGCTCTAAATATTTTTACAATTCGCTTTCGCGCTTTTTGGCGCTAAACTGCTGACAAACAAATTTGTTTCGCTTATAATAGTCCCTAACCTTTGGGAGAGTATAAGATGAGATGATGAGAGGTGGAGTAGTAAGATGAGTAACGAGCAAGTAGAGAAAATTCGCAAACAGTTAGATGATATCAACCTTGAGATCTTGGCATTGGTTAATAAACGTGCTGAATTGGTTCAGGAGCTTGGTAAAGAGAAGCTGAAACAAGGTGTGAACCGTTTTGATCCAGAACGTGAACGCCAAATGTTAAATCTTCTTGTTGAGAATAATAAAGGTCCATTTAAGGACGAAACCGTAGTTCATCTCTTTAAGCAAATTTTCAAAGCATCACTTGATTTACAGAAGGACGACAACAAAAAAGTTCTTTTGGTTAGCCGCAAAAAGCAAGCAGAAGACACTGTACTCACAATCAAAGGTGTAGAATTCGGCGGCAAACAACCAATTATGATTGCTGGCCCATGTTCTGTTGAAAGCTATGAGCAAGTTCGAGCTGTTGCCGAGAATCATGTAAAACAAGGTCTGCGTGTATTACGGGGCGGAGCTTACAAACCACGTACATCACCTTACGACTTCCAGGGTCTCGGAGTAGAAGGGTTAGAAATCTTGAAACGAATCGGGGATGAATTCAACCTCGTAACCATAAGTGAAATCGTAACACCAGCCGACCTTGAGCTGGCTACCCAGTACATCGATGTGATCCAGATCGGTGCACGCAATATGCAAAACTTTGAGCTGTTGAAAGCAGTAGGGCGACTCAACCACCCAATCCTGTTGAAGCGTGGGCTTTCTGCAACCATCGAAGAATTCATCTATGCGGCTGAATACATTCTGTCCGAAGGCAATACACAAGTGATGTTGTGTGAACGTGGTATCCGTACCTATGAAAAAGCTACCCGCAACACGCTCGACATTTCGGCGGTTCCTCTCTTGAAACAAGAGACACACTTGCCAGTTTTCGTGGATGTGACGCATTCTACCGGTCGTCGCGATCTCTTGTTGCCATGCGCCAAAGCGGGTCTTGCTGTAGGCTCAGACGGTATCATGATTGAAGTGCATCCTGATCCAGACGTGGCTTTGTCCGATGCCAAACAACAACTGACAATTCCGCAATTCAATGAAGTAATGGATCAACTCCGTACATCTGGTCTGTACAAAGATCAAATTAGCGTACGTTAATTTAAACAAGCTCTCACGAGTTACGAAATGAGCATAAGCGGTTCCTGGCAGAGGGCTTTCTCTGTCAGGGACCGTTTTTTTCTTATTAAAATATATTTTCATAACATCTTCATGCTTTATCTATGAAAAACGATTGCAACACAAGGTTCCTTAGCGTATCATATGTGCTAGTAAATTATGAAAATGAGAATGAAAACCAGAATATGGGTGAAAGAGAGAGGATCGTCATGCCAATAACAATCTATGATGTAGCACGTGAAGCAGGAGTATCGATGGCTACGGTTTCTCGTGTTGTCAACGGAAACCCGAATGTGAAACCAACGACTCGAAAAAAGGTATTAGCCGCAATTGAACGTCTGGGATACCGCCCGAACGCTGTTGCCAGAGGACTCGCAAGCAAGAAAACAACAACTGTGGGTGTTATTATTCCGGATATATCCAGCCTGTTTTTCTCCGAGTTGGCAAGGGGTATTGAAGATATTGCCACCATGTACAAATACAATATCATTCTCTGTAACTCCGACCAGCGCCTCGAGAAGGAACTGCAATTGATCAACACCCTGCTTGAAAAACAAGTGGACGGCCTATTGTTCATGGGTGGAGAAGTGAAGGAAGACCATCTGCAGGCTCTGTCTACTGCTGCAGTTCCCGTTGTACTGGCTGCCACAAGAGATGCAGACAATGTACTTCCATCTGTTACGATTGATCACTTCCAGGCAGCCTATGATGCTACTCAATCCCTCATTGAGGAAGGACATCAACGAATTGCCATGATTACTGGACCATTACATGACCCGCTAGGCGGTCTGGTTCGCTTTGAAGGATACAAACAGGCTCTCGCCGATGCCAATATCCCATTCAAGGAAGAGTTGGTGGCAAACGGCAACTACCGCTATGAATCCGGGTTAGCACGCATGAGTGAATTCCTGCAGTTGGCAGAACCGCCTACAGCCGTATTCGCTGCAAGTGATGAGATGGCGATTGGTGCGATTCATGCCGTACAGGATGCAGGATTGCATGTTCCAAACAACATCGAAGTAATAGGCTATGACAACATTCGCCTGGCTGAGATGGTACGTCCACGTTTGTCTACCGTTGTTCAGCCGATGTACGATATTGGAGCGGTAGCGATGAGACTTTTGACGAAGTATATGAATAATGAACACGTAGAGCAACACGTCGTATTGTTGCCTCATCGAATCGAATACAGACAAAGCACCAAAAATGTGAGCAAGTAACAACAGGAGGAATTGGCATGCGTATCGGGATTATCGGTGCAATGGACGAAGAAATCGCCTTGTACCTTGAGGCGATGGGAGAGACAGTCGCAACAACAAAGGCTGGCATTACCTATTATGAGGGGCAACTGGAAGGCCAAACGGTCGTGTTGTGCAAATCAGGGGTCGGCAAGGTAAATGCAAGTGTCTGCACTCAAATCCTTATTGATCAGTACAAGGTAGCTCAAATTATTTTTACGGGTGTAGCAGGTGCGGTGAATCCTGAATTGAACATCGGTGATATTGTCGTTTCAACTGATTTGGTGCAACATGATATGGATGTTACAGCACTGGGTTTTGCCCTTGGCCAGATCCCGTTCACTGACAAGTGGGTATGGCAAGCCGATGACAGACTGCAACAGCTCGCCATTGAAGCAGGCAAATCCATCAGTGAAGATGTGAAAGTAGTTAGCGGTCGCATCTTGTCCGGCGATCAGTTCGTTGCCAATCGTGAAAAGGTGGCAGGATTGTATCAGGAATTCGGCGCTGCTTGCACAGAGATGGAAGGGGCCGCAGTAGGCCAGGTTTGCTCGATGAATGAGATTCCATTCGTCATTGTTCGTTCCATGTCAGATAAAGCGGACGGGTCAGCTCATGTGAATTTCGTGGAATTTACAAAGTTAGCTTCCCAGCGCTCTTACGAAATGGTTGTCGTGATGCTGCGCAATCTGATACCTGGTGTGATTGTCTATTCTACCAAGGGTTGTGTAGACTGCGAACTGGTGAAACAACTGCTTACGGAGAAGGGCATCGCTTTTGAAGTGCGAGATGTGATGAGCAAGCGAGAATATCAGGAGGAAGTGGAGAAATTCGGATTCATGGGAGTTCCAGTCACCGTGGCAGGAGACAAAGCGGTGAAAGGCTACCAGCCGGACGAATTGCTTGCACTGGTACAGGCATAAGGATAAAGTAAAAAAACAAAAGGCGTGTGAACTTTGGTCAAGACCCCATTTAGTGGACATTGAAAAAAGCTCCTAAACCGCAAGCTGGCGTCGGTACTCAATCGGCGTC